>RECN01000014.1 GCA_007694005.1 Spirochaetaceae bacterium | reverse complement strand
GCGCAACCCTGCGTCAGAATGTATGCATACCATTGGTCATGGAGGCATGTGCATGCGTGGGACGACAGCTGGTGTGAGACGGTGGGCTGCGGGGCTGAAGGCGGGACTTATCGTTGCGACGACGGTACTGCTCTCGCTTACCCTTCTGGTGGGGTGTGATTTTCTTGGGGCTTTGTTCGGGCTTGAGGTGGATCCGTACGAGCCGAACGACTCCATTGCCGATGCGTATCCGATAGAGCTGGGCGAGAGTTACACCGCGTACATTTCCGAGAACGACGCGGATTTCTTCAGTTTTCGCCCTGCACACGGTGCGGACACGTATGACGAAGTCGAAATTCGCGTCACTGATACCGGGTCGGATCTCAGGATAGGGCTCGCACTCTACGATCCGCAAGGAGAGCGCTTTGCCGCGAGAACCGTAAACACCAAGGGCGCGAACCTGACGTATACGCTGGCCACACCGGGGCTCAATCCCGGCGAGAACTTCTACGTTCGGTTCAGCGGCACCTGGGGAGTGGGCGGTTGGGAGGTCGACGGTTATGGTGACTATCACACGCAGGGACCCTACACCTTCAGGGTCAGAAACCTCAATGCAAACGACGAGTTTGCTCCGAACCATACGATGGGGACCGCACATCCCATTACCGTGGGGCAGTCCTACGATGGGGTCATTGTCTCGAGGTATGAGAGGGATTTCTTCGAGTTTGTGGCGGAATCTACCAGCATGAGTTTTGACGTTATTGCTGGCGGCGACCTGAAGGTTGGTGTTGTAGTGTATAACTCGGGTGGCAGTGTTATTCGTTCTGAGACCGTCAATACGTCCGGGGCGAATCTATCGGTGACGTGGGAGGACTTCGATGTCGGCGCGACCTACTACGTCCGATTCAACGGGACCTGGGGCAAGAGCGGTTGGATTATAGGCGGAAGTGAACCGGGAACAGGGACCGGCGACGCCAATTCCCGCGGTCCCTACACCTTCGTAGTTAGTAACAATTAGCTGAAACCTGCCCGACGTAGCAGCATCTCCCCCGCGACAGCTCGCGGGGGTCGCCGTATACTGGTTGCATGCTCTCACTTGAGCTGCTTGCAATGCTTGGAGCCATGCAGGGACTGCTCCTGCTCGTCCTTATTGCGGTGCGATTTCGCAGCCGCCGCAATCTGCCGCTGGCGCTACTGCTTCTGACCTTCTCGATTCGACTCGGGACCATCCCGTACTGGACGCCCGACGGCCTGCTCGGTGCGCCGTGGATTCTCACGATCGTGGGGGCTTTACCGCTGCTGTTTGGACCGCTTGTCTGGTGGTACGTGCGGGAGCTTATCCGCGAGGATCTCCGGGCGCCGCGGCTTATGCTGCTGCACGTAAGCCCATGGCTGCTCGAAACGATCGTTTTCGTGGCCGTCGTGTTGCTCATCGGTCAGGAGGGCTACCAGCATTTAGTCGATGATGTGTTTACCGCCCCGGCTCCCGGGTGGCTGCACGCGCGGAATGCGCTCAAGGGTATCGTGAACGGAGCCTACGCGATAGCCGCAGCTCACATCGTGTTCGGGCGCGAGAGTCGCAGCGCCCACGTGACCGCCAGTCGCCGCATCTGGGCGCGTGCTGTTGTCATTCTCCCGCTGCTGTGCCTGCTCTCCTTCCTCGGGATAGCGCTTGACCCGAGCGCGGAGGCGACGGCATCGCAGGCTGCGATCTGTCCTTTCACGGTCTCCGCGGCGATCATGGCAGCTACGGTCTACGCCTTCGCCTTCCTTGCCATTCTACGGCCCGATGTACTCGACGGCACACATACGGCGCAGCAAGCATCATCCAGATACGAGATGGACGGTGAGCAGATT
The DNA here is from genome assembly GCA_007694005.1 of Spirochaetaceae bacterium. Taxonomy (GTDB): domain Bacteria; phylum Spirochaetota; class Spirochaetia; order DSM-27196; family SKKC01; genus SKKC01. The sequence continues at coordinate 12,248 of RECN01000014.1, read as the reverse complement.
GCCGACATTATCCGCGAGGTGGAACAAAGCATTGCTGGTGGGGTGTTTCGGGACCCGGAGCTGTCCCTGCTTCGCCTCGCGAAACAGCTTGAGGTGCACCCCAACCGCCTTTCGCACGCGATAAACCGGGGTTTTGACTGCACCTTCACCCAGCTCGTGAACCGTGCGCGCCTCGAGGATTTCCTCCGCCGTGTCGATGCCGGAGAACTCGAACGCTTTACCATGTTGAGTCTTGCGCTTGAGTCAGGTTTTCGCTCAAAGAGCACCTTCAACCGTGTGTTCAAGGAGAACTACGGTATCTCACCGAGCGAGTACCTGGATCAGCGACGCCTCCAGCTTACGTGACCGACGGTGGTACTATGGATGCGCTTCCCGGAAGCCACATCCTGAACCGCGCTCCTCCTCCGTCCCCGTTCTCCGCGCTGATCGAGCCTCCGTGCAGCTCCACGATCTTTCGGGCTATGGTCAGCCCCAGGCCGCTGCCGCCGGTTTTGCGGCTTCGGGAGTGCTCGAGGCGGTAGAACCGGTCGAAGATATGCTCGTGCTGGTCTTCGGGGATGCCGGGACCGGTGTCCTCCACCACGATTTCGAATCCTCCGTCCCCGGTAGCGCCCCCGGTGGGGCCGTCGGTCGGGGCGGTCCTGCTGCCGGCCAGCACGACTATGCGGGACGACGGCGGGCAGTACTGCACCGCGTTGTTGAGCAGGTTGGTCAGCACCTGTGTCATGCGGAGCCGGTCGACGTGCAGGGTGCGCGTTTCATCATCATCACTCAGATCAAGGACCACCTCCGTCCCTTCCTCGGCGGCGAGCGCGCGGGCGCGTTCCACCGGCCGGCGCAGAAGCTCTCCGGCGGTGCAGGGTTCGACCCGGAGGGTCAGTTCGCGGGCGTCAGCGGCGGCGAGGAGTTGCAGATCGTCGACGAGGCTCGCAAGCATGGTGCTTTCCTCGTCTATCGCAGACAGCGCCTCGGTCTCGCTGACAAGGCCATCGGTCTGGGCTTCGATAAAGCCGCGGATGTTCGACAGGGGGGTGCGGATTTCGTGTGCGGTGTCCGCAACAAGGCTCCGTCTGAGGGCCTGGGCGTGCTCGATGCGGTGTGCCATGCGGTTGAAACTCTCAGCGAGGGTGCGCAGCTCGCGCGTTGCCGGTTGCGAGGTGCGAATACCAAGGTTTCCCGATCCGAACTGTTCGGCTGCAGCGGCAAGATTCGACACCGAGCGGATAATGGGCCGTCCGAACAGAATGGACAGCGGTATGGCAATGGCGGCGGCGAGTATGGCACCGCCTATCGCGATGTCGGTCAGCGACTCGCGCAGACTGCGCCTGAGCGTGGTTCGCAGGCCCGGTGCACTGGACACGTAAAGGGTGCCGATCCGTTCATCGTTCAGGCGGGAGAACAGTGGCACGGTGGTCCAGTCGGTCAGGCCGGTCTGTTCTTCGAGCAGTGGCTGTGAGTTACCGACGAGTTGCCCCTCAGCGTCTTCGACCAGGATCTGCTGTCCGTACAGCACTCCCATTTCCTCAATGAAGGCCTGAAGGTCGTACCAGTCACCGGCGGAGCTGTGGTAGCCGAGAAGCCAGTGCTCCATGCGCACGAGCTGAATCTCGTCGGTGCGCTCGTCGAACTCATCGATTTCCGCTTCGGCCCGGAGCCGGAAGAACAGAGAAACGGTAATGACCGTCGTGAAAACCACCGTGGCGAAGGCGATAAGGAGCGTGGTTCGTATGCCTCTCATGTATCGCCTCCAAAGCGGTAGCCGTAGCCGTAAATGGTCTTCAGGAGCGTGGGGTGCTGCGGATCGGGTTCGATCTTGCGCCTGAGCTTCTTGATGTGCACGTCTATGCTTCGGTCAAGCCCGTCGTAGCTGCTCCCGAAGACCTGCTGTATCAGCTGTTCGCGACTGAAGGTTCGCCCCGGTTCGGCAGCAAGGGTCGCGAGCAGCCGGAACTCAGCAGGGGTTAGGGTCAGAGCTGTCCCCTGTATGGAGGCTTCATAGCGGTCAAGATCCACGGTGACACCACAGGCGCTCAGGTGCCGTTCAGCGGTCTTCGTGCGGCCCGGTGCCCGGCGAAGAACTGCCTGCACACGCGCGGCGAGTTCACGCGGGCTGAAGGGTTTGGTCAGGTAATCGTCGGCGCCGGTGTTCAATCCCCGAAGCCGGTCTTCTTCGGTACTCCGAGCCGTCAGCATGATGATGAACGCGTCGCTGACCTTACGGATGCGTCTGCAGACCTCAAGCCCGTCCATACCGGGCAGCATTATATCGAGGATAATCACCTCCGGGGTGTGTTCCTCGGCCATACGGAGCCCGGACAGGCCGTCGACAGCGGTGTACAGGCGGTGCCCGTCGCGTTTGAGGTACATCGATACCAGGTCGGTCGTCTTTCTATCGTCTTCCACAATCAGGATCGTGCTTCGTGTCATTGCGGGTCATCCATTACAAAGTTGTAATACAGCGAACACAGGAACATCGAAATCATCCTCTATCTTCAACAACATAGAGGAGATCGAAATGAAAACATCACGTCGTAGTGTATATGGTCTGCTGCCGGTTGTGGCAGTCCTGATTGTTTCAGTATTCGCCGCTTGCGGCAACTCGGGCTCGGCATCGGGCGGGAGTTTGCAGGAACGGATTACCATCGAAGTAACGGCCCCGACTTCACGGAACGCCGTGACCGAGGACACGATTATGGTTACCGGGATCGTCTCGCCCCGCAACTCAACGGTTCGGATCAACGGTGACGCAGTTACCGTAGGTGCAGACGGAGGATTTCAGCAGGAAATCGCGCTGGCCTTCGGTGCCAACCGCATACAGATTGTCGGTGAGCTTGAAGGTGCCCGTGCGGTAACCCGAACCATCAACCTGTCACGGAATCTCGTCCTCACGGTCAACAATCCCGTGAACAATGTAACCGTCGAGGCTGCTGCCGTACTTGTGGAAGGGACGATCTCTGATCCCCTTTCCCGCATACACGTCGCAGGGACGGAGGTTACCGTAGCCGAAGACGGCTCGTTCTCGGTCAGTCTGCCGCTGTTCTACGCACTGACGGTCATCAACGTGACTGCCGAGCGTGAAGGGGTAAGTCCGATTACGCAGCTGATCACGGTCCGTCGCCCGAATGCGACGGTCTCGATCCGATAGTTCACGGTCCCGCTTCCGCGGCGCTTCCAGCCTCCGTTCCCCCCACGGAGGCGGCGCGTCGCTTTAGGTGTTACCGGAACGCCTGATCGATTTTTGTGAGCGGAAGCGCCGATATGGCTTGAGCCATCGGGAAACGCTCCGTTCCGGGATACACCGTATACAAGTGTTCAAGACCCAGGTCCTGTATTGCGATATGCATGGATCGCGTGGTTGCGGGTGCGTCGGTGCACTTGAACTCGAATCCCCATCGTTTGCCACCCCGAAACAACATCAGATCCAGTTCGGCTCCCCGTTGTGTAGACCAGAAATACGCGTTCTGTTCACCGAAGCGTTTCAGGACCTCTTCAAGCGCAAACCCTTCCCAGCTTGCACCATACCGCGGATGCGACTGCAGGTCGTTCATCGATGTAATACTCAAGAGATGATGAAGAACTCCCGGATCGCGCATATACACTTTCGGTGACTTCACCTGCCGTTTACCGACATTCTCATGCCAGGATGGCAGTACCCGGATCATGAATGTACCCGCAAGCAGATCACGGTAGGTGTTTGCGGTCTTTGGTGATGTATCCATGGCGCGTGCAATCTCGGATCCGTTCCATGTCTGCCCGTGGTAGTGGGCGAGCATGGTCCAGAACCGTCGTAGTGTGGCCGAAGCAACACGTACACCAAGTGCTGGAATGTCGCGTTCCAGAAAGGTTCTCGTGAAGCCTTCGATCCACCGGAATGCGGCATCGTCTGATTCGGCAAGGAACGCGCGAGGAAACCCCCCTCGCAGCCACAGCGTACGCATCTCTGATGTACCAACTTCCTCCAGTGAGAAACCGGGGATATCGATGAACTGTGCTCTGCCCGCGAGTGACTCTGATACTCCCCGCACAATGTCCGGGCTCGCACTGCCCAGAAGGAGAAATCGGGCTTGTATGTTCGGATCGTCACACAGGGGACGGAGGATTTCGAGAAGAGCCGGAAGGCGCTGTATCTCGTCTATCACCACAAGCCCGTTGTGGCCGGATAGCACCAGTTCTGGTGTGGCTTCAAGCGGTGTTCGACCCGTCGGGCGCTCTAGATCATAGAGCACCGCCTCCGGTTGTCCGCTCATGACCACGTGTGCCATCGTCGTCTTCCCGGTCTGTCGCGCACCGAGCAACACGGTTACTGGCGACTCGGAAAGCGATCGCTCGATATGTTTCTGGAGAGATGGTCTATCTACCATTTCAGAAGATTGTTGCATATTGGTGTACAGACTACCAATATGCAACAATTAATGCAATGTAACCGATGTTCCAGGTGTTTACTGGAGTCGGAAGCGCTCGCGTCCGCCGAGCCAGCCGGGCAGCCACCCGGACACGATCGTCACTTCGTTGTCAGCGACGGTGATACTCATTCTGTTTTCACCGAAAATCTCGTAGCCGTTTTCAGTCGGATAGATTCTCACGGCCCGACGACTGAGTCCCATAGCTCCGAGTGGTCCTGAGTTAGAATACACGACGATCTGATCGTCCTCGAACTCTATTCTGTCGATCACCGTGCGCTCTCTGGTCAGAAGACCACTGACCGCACCACGTGCATCCGAAAAGGTAATCTGTGAGGTGTCGGGATTGTAGGTTACGATTGTCAACAACGGCGTAGGAGTTCCGGTTTACAGCGGTTTCAGAGTTCCGCTTCTTGATGTGGTTCAACGAGGTCAACGACCCCGACTTTCATTCGATCTTTCATACGATAGGAGTCTCCTTTGAGGCTGAACACGTGTGCGTGATGGAGAAGGCGATCCAGCGTAGCGGTGGCGATCGCTTCGTCGTTGAGGATTTCCGCCCACCGTCCAAATGATTTGTTTGTCGTGAGGATCATGCTGCCATGCTCGTACCGAGCATTCACGACTTGGAAGAACAGGTTTGCCTGTTCCTTGGTGAGCTCCTCGTAGCCGACTTCGTCGATCAAGATGATGTGAGGTTTGCGGATCCATGTCAGGCGGCGTTTCAGCCGTCCTTGTTCCCGAGATCGGGTAAGATCTTCCAACAGGTCGATGCAGCTCGTGTACCATACCGTGTACCCGGTCAGGCACGCTTTGTGTGCCAGCGCCAGCATGAGGTGCGTCTTACCCAGTCCGCTGGGCCCCATGAGAATAAGATTTTCCTTCCGCGGCAAAAAGGCCAGGCTGGAAAGTTCGGCCAGTTGCCGACGAGTCATGCCGCCCTTCAGCCAATCAAGCTCAAAGTCTTCCAGTCGTTTGATCGCCGGCATTCCTGAAAGCTTCACCCGGCTGCGAGCCGCCCGTTCCTTCCGGGGAATCGACTCGATCTCCATCAGGTCTGCCAGCGATTCGGCGAGCGTACTATCGTGGCGCGCCTGGGACTCCAGGAAGCTCTCCAGCCCTGCCGCCATGAACTCCAGTCCCAACTCGCGCATCCGGGTTTCTACGGTCTCAACGATAACACTCATGCGCTGTGTTCCACGATTTCATCGTAGGCAGCTGGATGACGTATTTCGACCCTCGTAGCGAACAATCGATTGAGGAGTTCGGTTTCCGTATCAGAAGCCAGCTCAGACACCGACGTGGTCTTCGGGGTCGACTCTCGTTCCCACCGTTGGCGCAGAGACCGGGTGTCTTCCTCTCGGCGGTCCATACAATGCGAGCGTGACGGGTGTATCGTCATCGAGCGTATAACGGTACCTTCATGGACTATATCTGCCTCACTGGACACCGTATTTATCTTCAGGGTAACGGTTTCTCCAATGAAGTCCGCCGGGACGCTGTACCGGTTCGTCTGCCAGGTAATCATCCCTTCACGCGATACCACCAGATCTTCAGCGTGGCGCACATCCGGTGCTGCCTCCGAAACCCATGGCAGCATGGACGGTTTCTCTTCGGCGAATCGTTCCCGCCGGGTCGTTCGCAGTCCGCCGATCTGCCGTTCATCAACTTCGCCAAGCCACGCGGTAACCGCCTCGTTGAGATCGTCAATCGTCGTTGGTTCGCTCCCGGCAACCCGGGGAAGAAAATTGTGTCCAAGGTACCCGATAAAACGCTCTACCTTCCCCTTTGTTTGGGGCCGCCGAATGCGGCAGCGCCGCGGTGTGAATCCACAGGCCGAGGCGAGTCTCAGTAGCTTCGGATGCACCGTCCAACGACCGGACACATACAACCAGGCGGTCTTCATGTTGTCGTAGAGGATCTCCCGTGGAACCGCTTCGTACCAGGCAAATGCCAGCAGATGCGCCTTCAGTACCGTCGAGATTTTCATGTTCGTCGTGAACAGCACGAACGGCTTCCGGCTGTAGCCCAGTACCATCACGAACGCGTAGAGCTTGATCAGTTCACCGCCGATGTTCCATCGACCGCATTCCTTCCAGTCTACCTGAGCCTGCAGTCCCGGTTCCGTTTCGTACCGGAGAACTGCTTTGGTGGTAATCCGTTTGCGCACCTTTCGGACATAATCCCGGAGTATCGTCATTTCACCGGTGTAGCCACGACGCTGGAGTCTCTCGTAGACGGGTACCAGATTGATATACGGATCGTCCTCCAGCAAATCATTGATGAACAGGTGGAACGGTTCCAGAACGCTTCTTTTCGACTTCCGTAGTCTTGTTCCGAAATCCTCCTTGAGATACTTTCTAACCATACGGTCGCAGACGCCAAGCTTTTCTGCGATGTCTTTCTGTTTGTGGCCGTCTTTGGCCATGATGCGTGCTATGTGCATCCGGTCTTCCTTTCAACACATGCTGGGGTGGGCTCCTTCCAAGGTGTAGGTTTGGTTACCCAACCAAGGTAGGCTGTCCACCCTTTTTGTGCTACGAAAGCGGAACTCTTATTCCGCTGAATTCCGGAACTTTATCACCGTTGCTCACAACGATCGTATTACCGACCTGGTAGCTGTTTTCTTCATACGGGCGAACCATTACCTCGGCCTGGTCGAGGTCGCGTGGTGCCCAGGCAAACCCGCCCTCCGTGGGGCCGACGTAGAAGTGGCCGATAGACCGATTGACCCGAGCTACTCCATCCTCGTATTCGATATTCGTTCGCCACAGAAACGGATTCCATGTCCATGTTCCGATTCTCACGTCTTCGCCTGTTCTTCGGATCGTTCGGCGTCTGCCGTGCGTTGTCCGGACGGTGAAGTCTTCGTACCGATCCATGCCAAGGAGTTCGTCGACGCGCAGAAAAAGTACACCGTTTGCGTCGATTGCGAGACCGTTCCCGATGTTCACCGTCAGCGGATGGTCACTGGCCTCCGATTCTGAGACGCTTCCTATGGTTGCTTCGTCAGTAAATGGACGAAAAACCTCTATGCGCAGATCAAGAATATCGTAGTCTGCCGAAAGTACAACCGGATCCGGTGCGAGTGCGCCGTCGGGCACTCCTCCCATGGTTGCACACCCGGACATCACTGCTGCGAGTACCAGAAGATAGAATACCTTGATCACAATTAATCCCCCTGATGTGTCGTGATAGATTTTGTAAGTCGACAAGGTATCACGACGAGGAAAATTTAGTAAAGAAAAAATCATGATACGAGATGCTGCGTTGGAAACACAAAAAAAAGCGGGTAGCATAGGCTACCCGCTCCGTTTGAGTTCAGTCTGACCTCAGCGCTTTCCCGACATATCTTCGCTGCCGAGGCGCTTATTGCGCTGCACCATGGCGTTCACTGTCTCGAGGACGCTGTTAATGTTGGTCAGGTCCATGGGAAGGATAAGACGGGTGTCCTTCTGGGCGAGCTTGCTCAGCTCTTCGATGTAGCCTTCGCTTATGCGGAGCACAAGCGCATCTTCGCCGCCGTCCTGTTCTATCGCTTCTGCGATACGCGCAATGCTCGTAGCCGTTGCTTTGGCGAGGGAGCGGATCTCCGCGGCGCGGCCTTCAGCCTCGTTTATGCGTTTTTCCTTTTCACCTTCACTTCTGTTAATCGCCTCGTCGCGTTCACCCGAAGATGAGTTAATCCGCGATTCCATTTCACCGAGACTGCGGGCAACAATCGCGCGCTTATCGCGCTCAGAGCGCATCTGCACTTCCATGGCGTTCAGGATATCGTCCGGCACGCGGATGTTCTGAATCTCGTAGCGGGTAATGCGCACACCCCAGGGGTCAGTTGCCTCGTCTATGTTCTTGAGGATAGCGCCGTTGATGTTTTCACGTTCCTCAAAGGTCTTGTCGAGCTCGAGCTTGCCGATGACGCTGCGCATGGTGGTCTGCGCGAGTTGTATCGTGCCGTAGCGATAGTCGGTGATTCCGTAGCTCGCACGCTTCGGTTCCACAACCTTGAAGTAGAGCACACCATCGACTTCGATTCGCACGTTGTCGTTGGTAAAGCAGGGCTGTGTCGGAACGTCTATCGCCTGCTCTTTCAGATTGTGGGTGTAACGCACCTTGTCGATAAAGGGAATCAGCATGTGTATGCCAGCCCCAAGGGTCGTGTGATATTTCCCGAGACGCTCGATAACCTTAGCCGACTTGTTCGGGATAATCTTGATGCTCTTGATAATTGCGGTCAGGAACAGTCCCCCGATGATTAACCAGAGTATGTTCAGTGGGAGTAATGCCCAGTTCATGATCGACCTCCTTTGCCGGTCGGTCCGGTGGGTGGCAGACTCGAGTCACTGTCTCTTGAGCTACCGCGGTTGCCGAGCACCCCGTCGAGCACCCCGCGAATCTGCGCGATGTCGTAGGGCAGTACCTGCGTCTCGGCGGTATTGAGGATCTCACCGAGCTGGCTTATGAACTGTTCGGCGATTCGCAGGCTGACCGCCTGTTTCCCCCTCGGATGCTGGAGCGCTTTGGCGACATCTCCTATGCCTTCGGCGGTTGCTTCGGCGACTATGGAGATAGCCTGTGCTTTTCCGTCTGCTTCGTTCACGCGCTTCTGCCGTTCACCCTGACTCAGGTTGATGGCCTGCTGACGTTCACCTTTCGAACGGTTGACGCGACTTTCACGTTCGCCCTCACTCGCGAGTATCTCCGCACGTTTCTCACGTTCGGCTCGGACCTGCTGCTCCATAGCGACCATGACCGTCTCGGTGGGTGTTATGTCCTTGATCTCGTAGCGGGTCACCTTGATGCCCCAGGGGTCGCTCGCCTCGTCGACCGCCTTTACTACCGCGTCGTTGATGCGGTCGCGCTCGGAGAAGGTGTTGTCGAGGCCGATCTTTCCGATCTCGCTTCGCATGGTTGTCTGTGCGAGCTGCGCGGTCGCAAAACGGTAGTTCTCTATGCCGTAGGCGGCTTTCTCTGCGTCGACGACCATGAGATACAGCACACCGTCGACGGTTACCTGCACGTTATCCTGCGTTATACAGACCTGCGGTTCGACGTCCACTGCTTCTTCTTTCAGGTGGCTCTGATACGCGACCCTCTGCACAAAAGGCACGACAAGGTGAAAGCCCGGGCCAAGTGTTCGTTTGAACTTTCCAAACTCCTCAACGATCCATGCTTCTGCTTCAGGAACGATCCTGATGAGCTTGAAAAACACCAGAAACACAAGAAGGATTGCTCCAAGTGTCATTCCATATGCACTAAAAATACCCATGCGGTACTCTCCTTATGAGGTAGGGCTGTCGGTTGGTTCCTGCGACGATTCGTCCTCGCTGATCTCGCCCATAATCGATCGGGTGACAATCAGCGTCATGCCGTCTTTACTCATGATTTCAACGTCCTCACCGACTTCGAAGGACTCGTCAAAACTCATTGCTGACCAGCTTGTTCCGTGATAGCGAACCCGGCCGTTCTCGCCGGGCTTGATCGGTTCTATAACGTGGGCAACCTCGCCTATGGAATCCCTGTCTTCACTACTCTTGCCTAGAAGCTTGCCGGAAAAGATGGGCTTGAAGTACTTGCGAAGAAACGCGAGGCTTAACGAGGAGCTGGTCGCCCAGAGGGCAATCTGTAGAGGAAAACTTGACTCAAGACCGGGAATAAGCCAGGTCAGGAGTCCTGTGGCGAGGGCTCCGGCGCCGAAGAAGAAAATGACAAAGCCGGGTATTAGAAACTCCGACCCTATCATCAGCAGTCCGGCGAGTAGCCAAAACAATGGAATAAAACCCATGCACCGTACCTCCGCAGCCCACTACACAAACTACTTCCACGGCGGGCAGGTGTCAACTGAAGGAGGGAAGGCGCGCGGGGCGCACCCCGTTGACGATCAGCCCTGTTCGGCGAGCGTATCCGTCTCGTCGCCCGCGTAGAACTCCTGCAGCGTCTCGAACGCAAGCTTCCGTGTTTCGTGATCGTCCGCGACCAGACCCTTGCGGTTGTAGAAGCGCTGGAAGCGGTTGGTCCGCCTTGGAGAGCGGAAATCAAACAGGATCCAGGGACTGATACCCTTGATGTAGGGGCACTTCACAAACTCATCGATCTGTCGTTCATAGATCGCCCGCTGCCGGTCCTCGGTAAAGAACTCGTCGGTACTGCCGCGGTGGCCGACCAGCGCTCCGCCACCGAACTCGGTTATGATAACCGGCCGATCCGGGTCGCTTTTGGCGAGCATGGCGGGGAGTTTTTCGTAATCGGGGTCGTACCAGCCGAAGTACTCGTTTATGCCTATGAGGTCGAGGTGTTCGGCAAGGCGATCGGCGATGCGGTTTTCGTGGTGGTCGGTGAGGCAAGCAGCGGATACGAGCCGGGTCGGGTCGAGCGTCCGTGCGATGTCGACAAGCCCCGACATGAAGGCAAGCCGCTCATCACTGTCGGGGTTTTCATTTCCGACCGACCATACGACCACACTCGCGCGGTTACGGTCCCGGAGTATGAGCTCTGAGAGCTGGTTCTCGGCATCTGCCCGCGTGGCGGGATTTGCGAAGTCTATGGCCCAGTATACGGGAATCTCTTCCCAGAGCATGAGGCCCATCTCGTCGGCGATCTGCGCGGCCATGCGGCTGTGCGGATAGTGCGCAAGCCGTACGAAGTTGCATCCGAGGTCCAGCGCGGTCTCGAAATCGCGCCTGATTTCTGCCTCTGCGTAGGTCTTGCCTGATTTCGGGTCGTCCTCGTGCATGCACGCACCGCGGAAAAACACCGGTTCGCCGTTCAGGAGTATCCTCCGCCCCTCGCGTTCTATGGTCCTGAAGCCGATTGCTTCGAAGATCGTGTCCGCTGCGCAGTGAATCTCCACATCGTAGAGCTTCGGATTCTCCGGTGACCAGCGAATGGGGTCTGCTTCCAGGTTGATGGTTCCGTACAGACGCTCGGGAACGTGTTCCGACCGTCCTCCGTCCCCGAACTTCGCCGCGATTTTCGCTGTTTTGGGGTCGGCATGAGCCGGTTTTAGCGGGATATCGACCGAAATGTCGAGTTCGTCTATGCGCAGATGCACCGACTCGGGTGCCGTATCGGGGACGGAGGTTGCAAAACCGGCCGAATCCATCGCCTCGGCGGCGCCCACCCCCGCGGCGTCGGCGGGGCTCGCCGGGATCGCGCCGCGGAACGCGTCCACCTGCACCGAAACGGAGATTCCTCCGTCCCTCTCGAGGGCGACCGCGTAGTTGCGGATAAAGGTCTGCGGTACGCGAACGAGTGCTACGTCCCGGTAGAGGCCGCCGTAGTTGAACCAGTCGGTGTTGCTCATGGGAACGCGGTCGTCGCCGCGAGTGTTGTTCGCGATCACAAAGAGACGATTCCGACCGCTGTTCACGGCCTCGGTAATCTCCACGCTGAAGGGAGTCGACCCTCCGCGATGATAGGCGATCTGCTCTTTGTTCAGGAACACGTAGCCGTCCTGAGCCACGCCCTCGAATACCAGAAACACGCGTTCGTGGGGACGGAGGACTATGTCAAAGTTCCGTACGTAACACGCTGAACCCTCGTACCACAGGTACTCGTGATCAATGACGTTCCAGCACGAGGGAACCGGTGTTTCTTCCCAGCCCTCGAAGTCGTAGTCCGGGGGGCCGGCTGAAATACCCGGGTCGAGCTTCCGCTCCTTCCACCAGTCGCTGCGAAGTGCCGAGTCGTAGGGGTCTATGCTGAAGGTCCAGAGCCCCGCGAGGCTCTCGGTTTCGCGGCCTGCGGTATCAATGAGCTCTTCGGCCCGACGTTCCGCGCCCGTGTAGCGGGCACGATAGTCCCGATCGTGAATATTACCCTGAAAAATGCGTGGCTTCTGCATGGCGC
>RECN01000016.1 GCA_007694005.1 Spirochaetaceae bacterium | reverse complement strand
GAGGTGTGCGGGCTCAACGATCTTGAGGATACTCGCCTGAGTCGCGCAGCCGGATCAGTACACCACGTAATTTCCCTGCCGGAGAACTTTGCCGAGCTCGTCGATTCGAGTTCGCTGCCGAGTGGTAACGAAGCGTTTATCAGCTACTTCACTTCAGCCCGGCCGGTCGAGACTGCCGACGGGGCGCAGTATATTCGCATTTTGGTCTATCAGGTTGCTTCCGGGGCGTTTGAAAATGGGAACTAATAGACTGCTGCTCGTCACAATCACTATCGTAGCCGTCCTCTCGCTGCTTTCGTGTGAGCTTATCTTTACAGACCACGCCCTTCCGCCCATGAGCGAGCGCATCGAGCGGGTCACGAACCTCGGCGCGGTGTTCGGGGGAACACAGCCTGACCAGTACCGCCTCGCTGCGAGCAGGACCGTCCGTGACGGCGTCGGGATAAACGCAGTGTCGGTGCTTGGGCCAAGTCCCGGAGGGAGACAGGTTGCCGTAACGCTCGACGGGAGCAGCCTTGATCCGTTCGAGACGGTTGTGGTCGATGAAATCCTTCAGGTGCTGACCCGGCCGGACGGCTCGCTTACACTCGTCGAACCGCGCGACGACCCGGGCGGCGGCACCGTACCGCTGACACCGGTATGGCATATCGGCGACCTCGACGGGAACGAGATCGAACCTGGATACATCAACATACAGAATACGGTCGATGGTACGCCGCAGATCGTGTTTCTCTCACCCTTATCCGAAGCTGCCTTCGATGCCGAGCAGGAACCCGCGAGCGTCTTTCCCATCGATCTCGGTGTACCGGTCTCTACCTCCAGCGGTTTCCTCCGGGCAATTACCGCCGCGGTAAGCGCTCCGCGACCGGTCGCCTACACCGTCGGCGATCCGACTGCGTGGCTCGAGGACACCTACGTCTCGCTGACCCTCGAGGTTGTCACCGGCGACGAACGTGACGCACTCATCGTGAGCCGCTTTCCGGCAGCGATGCTCCACGGCTGGGCATCCGGAATGGTGACCGACGAGTTTTTTATCTCGGTTTCCAGCGTGCTGTTTGAACGGGAGTTTCTGTTTTTTGACGGCAGATCGGCGGCACAGAGCGTATTCTTTACGCGGGAGGCGGCAATCGCCGTCACCTCCGACCGACGCATGGTTCGTGTGCCGTTTGGAGACAGCCCCGGCGATGTGCTCGAAGTGGGATTCGGCAACGAGGGAGCGATCGAGCAGGAGATTGCGATTGGCGATCCACGCGAGTACCTGTTCGCCGTCAGCCCGGAAGGCTCCCGGATATTCTTTTACTCCGCACAGCGGGCGAAACTCTACGCAGCACGACCGTTCTGGTAGGCAAATTGTTCGCAATACACGTTCTTTTTCGATGTAACTGGTGAATAATTTTTCTTTACATTGAATTATCTGGTGACCGGTGTTAGCCTTTTCACTGGAGACGCTTCGTGAACGGTGAAAACGGTAGATTCCGGCGCCAACTGTGGCACGTGGTCGGCACAGCACTTGTAGGTGTCGTGATTCTGACCGGCTGCAATCTCGAACCCGACCTGAGTTCGGTCGGGCAGGGCAGTACCTCGGGTGCCGGTGGACGAAGCCTCGTCGCAGAGGCGATCGCCCCCGAAACCGTCGAGATAATCGGTGAGAACGGCACATTTACACTTTCGTCCGATCCTGGACAAAACGAGTTCCCCCCTGACGAGTACGAGCTATACTTTCCGGTTGGTGAGGCTACACTTTATATCGCAATACTCCAGGGTGCCGCCCGGTCGTTCGAGTTCGGAGATCTCTCAGACCCGCTCGAAAACCCTTCGGCTGCACCGTGGATAAACAGTGACGATGTTTTCAATGGCTGGCCGAGACCAACCGGTAATGTTCGGCTAATCTGGTTTACTCATCGCAGTGGCGTCTCCCGGAGTCCTGTAAACACGGTAGACCTCATTATCGCCCCGTACACTCCACAGATCTGGTTCGCACCCGAAACCCTTAATGCCCACGCCGGTTGGTACAACGGCGCATGGGTTTTTGACTCCGAAAACGTGGCCGTTGAAGCGATACTCGACCGTACCGATGAGCAACTTGCGGCTGACGGATACACGCTCACCGCCCTCGGCTGGGAGTTGCTTGGTGAAGGCAGTGAAGGCGATGTTCGGGATTTCGAAAACACCCTGACTGCTGGCACCACGAATGTCGCAATGTTTGATCGCACAACTCACGGATTTCTCGAGTTCAACATTGTCGCCGAGTACGACCTCGACGATGGCGGTAGTCAAACCGAGAGTGCGAGCGAGCAATGGCGTTTCATCGTCCCCGAGACAGTCGCCAATATCGTAGATGGCACCCAATCGAATCAGCTTGTGATCGAGGGAAGCGGCCTGAGCGTTGAATACGCGTGGGCCGACGATCTTGAGACTTCGGCCTTGCAGTCACCGATCGATTTTAAGTCGGTTTACGACGATGCCGCGTGGAATACTGCAGAGTTGTCCGAACACGAAGGTGCCGAAAACCCGACCTTTACGATCCGTAGAGAGGGAACCGTGTACTTCCGGGTATCGTCGGACGAGTATCCCGAAAGCGACGGCTACGTCCCTCGGCTATACGAGCGGACCGTCGAGTTTCCTCATCCCGAAGACGCGATTCCAGTATCGAAAGCATCTGACCTCCAGGCGATCGGTGGTGGAGGTCTTATTGACGGTTTGACTGCCAAGCCGGACGGGTACTACTTTCTCACGAACGATATCGATCTGGGCGACAGCGATCCAATCGACGCGCTGCTCGGCTCAATTATCGGAGACGTGTTTTCAGGCGAGTTGCACGGGGATGGACACCGAATCATCGGACTCAATATTTCAGTTGAGAATGTAAATAACGTCGGTCTGTTCTCCGAGCTCGACGGAGCCGTAATCACCAGATTGAGTTTCGAGGATGCAAACGTTGAAGCTCCGGACGGTGAGGCGGTCGGCGTCCTCGCCGGGTTTGCGCGAGGTGTGACAATTACCGACGTAAGCGTCCGCGGAGAGGTGAGTGGTCACAGAGAGGTAGGCGGTCTCATCGGTCGTATCGACTCCAATAGTAGCGACGCGAGTGAAACGTTCCGACTCGAAGGGATCGAGATCGAGGCTGCTGTGTCGGGAACAGGGAATTATATCGGCGGTGCCGTCGGCCGCGTGTTTGAGTCCGCACCAGAGCCAGGGCGACTCGCTGGAGTTCTCGACGACATTGTGGTGCGACCTCGCCCAGAGACCACCGCGACACCCCATATCAAAGGAGATGGCGGAGCAGTCGGTGGCATCATCGGCCGATTGCAGGCCGGCTCTGTCCCTGGTCCTGGGGTCTACGAAATGCGAAACGTTCGCTCCTACGTCGATGTGGAAGGCGGTCAATATGTCGGTGCCATTGTCGGCCAGGCTCGAAGTACTGAGATTGTAGATGCACAGGTCGGCTCAGTCGGAGAGTCGTTGACTGTTACCTCAATTACTGAGCGCGCCGGGGCGATAGTCGGGTACTCGAACCACCTCATAATCCGAGGCGCCTTGCTATCCGGCGAAATCTCAGTTGCTGGTGTTTCCAGGATCGGCGGGTTTGTCGGACGAACCGACGACTCATTGCTCGAAATCGACTCGCCGGCAATCAACGGATTGCTTACCGTGACAGGCAACAGTGAAGTCGGTGCCATCGTCGGGTCGGTTCACAGTGACACGGTGCTGGACCCTTCAAACCTCCACGACCCCGAAGTCCTCGGGCTCAGCGAAGACGATATAGAGGTGATCGTGATCGACTCGCCTGAGTAATCGTACGTAGCGTCTGTAAATGAACGGACCGCCCGCAGGCACGGATTTCGTCGACCAAATCATCGATCAAGGGGACATATTACGATAGTGTCGTCGGTTCCCCCGCGTTTGATAAAGGAGAGGGTACTGTAAGGCGCCGTTCTGCGCTTCCACTGATTATCCGACTGAGCAGTTTCGAAGAGAGGACAGGCCTATGGACGACTTCCATTGGTATTACGATTTCAGGATCAACGGCGATCACGTTGGATCGTACGAAATACGATTAGCAGGTGGAGAGATTTACCAGAACTCCAGGTTTCGAGTGGAAGGCGAGCTGTCTGTCAACGAGTACTGGCTTAAAGTGGATAGCGGCAACGTAACTGCCTTTAAATCCACCGAGACACCGAGACACCGAGATGGACGAGTATGGAACGGTATGGACCCAACGCATACCCCACATCTGCCTACCTGCTCCTTCTGGCAAAACTTGATGAAAAGCTTGACTATGTTCCAATCGACGAAGGCACACTCGACGTCGGAGACAGGCTTACGCTTGTCCGAAAAGGCGATACGGTAGGCGAGTACCGCGGTATCGAGGTTATCCGTTCGTTCAAACTTCAAAATGGCATACCGGTCGAAATCGATTGGGGCGGGGCGACATCGTCACTATTGTTTTTTCGCGTTCCCGGTCCTGTCCGCAGCCCCTACACGCGAAGAACTCTCGGCTCACACTCAAAGGGGTCCTCATGGGAGTAGATTTCATCAAAGAAGCCGATGTATTCGATATCGTCCTCCATGCACTGTATACAGTAGGACAGCCACTCATCACACTCCGGCTCTTCATTGTTGTTTCGCATAGTTTCGAATACATCTACAATATTCTCCATGAGCGTGGCCTTCAGGAACAATGGTAATGCATCCAGCATGGATTGCTCGATGCCGGTTTCGGATCGATACCCTTCGAGCGCCATTCTGAAGTAGGCATCCATTGACGTTCTTCGTTTCATGGCATCCGGCTCGAACACCGACCATGCCACACCTATCCTCCATAGATCGGCCAGGTCATACATGTACCACCCGAAACATGCGTTATCGAAGTCGTACACGGTGATCTGCCCGGTGTCATAATCGATGTTAAAGTTTCCTTCGTTATAGTCAAAATGGATCATGCCGTACGACTCTCGATCTCTATCCAGGCCCTCTAAAACCGTGAGCAGTTCGGTCAGCTTCTTCTTTAACAGAGGCAATGAGTCGGGGATCAGTTCGTCGATATACCGGGCGTTGTATTTGTCGAAAAAACCGTATCTGCGATGAACAGGAGCGTATTCTTTTGATAGCTGGTGCATCTTCCCCAGGGTCTTGCCGCAGGAATAATAGAACTCGGAAAGAGGTGCGTTTTCGCGATACACGTAATCGTTATCGTCGAGGTTTACTCCTGCAGCCCGTTCGAACAGGCATAAGAAGATAGGGTGATGATGATGAACGATCTCTTCTACGAGGTTCCCCTGTAGCGAGCTGACTACGTTCGCGACGCTGCCACCGTGTTCGGACAGATATCTCACGTATTCGACTTCGCCCAGGATATCTTCCCTTCGCCTGTCCTGTAAGAAGGATACTCGCAGGATCTTTGAGTCGGCACCATGCCTGTCACAGGCATACACCAGGTTTCGCCCACCGTCGTGGGGATTAATTAACGAGAGTTCATAACCGTCCAACCCATACAGCTTCGACGCCGCCGGCAGTAAGACACGTTCGCTGATCTCAAGAGCTTCGTTGTAGTTCATGGGGCAGACGCCGCGCGGGCCTCGTAGACCCACGTCACTTCGCCGCGCGCTTCGCCGTTGACGATCAGTTCGGCTGCATGCTCACCGGCGTAGTACCGGCGCGTCGTGATCGGACGAAAACTGAACGAGCGCGAGAACTCGATCGTCTCGCCGGCGGCGATCCTGGTCTCGGTTCCCTTGAACACTTTTTCATTTCGTGTGCCGTTCGTCTTCACAAAGCGGATCCGGTAATCGAGGAGCAGTTCTTTTTCGCTCTCACTACGATTCTCGAGTGTCCACGTTAAACGAACCGTGCCGCCTCCCGGAACCACGGCCGGCTCGGTTTCGTGTCCCCGAATCTCGATCCCGGTCGCGGCCGTGTAGCCGAGTAGCGCGAGCATTTCAGCGTTTCCTTTCTTCACAAGTGTCCGTCCGGCGTGCCGCACGAGCCGAAGTCGCGCTGTTCGTTCGAAGTCAGGCATCCTGGAGATCTCATCGGACCAGCGCCGGAGCAACTCCACTGCGAGATCCGGATGGTCTTTTGCAATGTCGTTCACGTTGTTCGCAACCGAACGCCGCACGACTTCATCCGGATCGTCAACTAACGCAGTGAGCAGAGGGAAGAGCGGTGCGGGGTCTGCGACAAAGGCCTGAAGCCGGATCCCCCACGGCAGCCGGGGCCGTGTTCCTTCGCTCACGAGGCGTCTCACCGCGGGGTCCGGGTCGGTCGTCCACTCCGCGAGGGTCGCGAGAACGAGTTCCGGCTCTGCGATCAGGAAGGGTCTGATCGCAAACTCGGCGCTGAAACAGCGGGTCATCGCCTTAAGCGTATCGAGGCAGAGCTCTATCGGCGCGTCGGAGCGCTTGAGCCCGATTTCCGGGACACAATCGATCATCGCCATGACCCAGAAGCTTGAGAGATCGTCGCCATCTACGCGGCAGTTCGCCAGCCACCTGTCCGCGAGTCCGGTCAGAACAGCAAACGCGGCGTGCGGATCGGCGGGCAAAAGCTCGCACAGTTCGCGGGTCACAAGACGACTGCGGTCCATGAGCTCGAGCGCGGTGAACCCGCGCGCGAGTCTTGCCGCGAGGCTGGCGAGTCCCGGTGGATCTGGACCCGGCAGAACGTCGCGCAACTCGCGCTCGAGGGTTTTAGCGCCTGATTCGGAGAACGCGTCTTTGAATAGTGGTCGGTCGGTCTGAGCATCGAGTTCGGGCATCAGGCCGATTGTAGCAGGAGGTGCGCTCCTTCGGTAAGGACGCGGGGTGTGTAGCGAGCGCATCTGACGTACTGACACGGTCCCGGGTACAACGCTATATTCATGATCGTTATGATCGACGCAATTCCCGATCGCTGGAGCTACCGCTTCCAGGCTGCGAGTACTCCTGCACCGGTAAGGTGCTACCTCGAAAAGGAAACGTAGATGAAAAAGATTGACTACAAGAAGCAGCTCAAGCATCTCTATGGCGCCTCAGCGAAGAAGGTCGAAGTCGTGGATGTGCCGCGGATGAACTTTCTTTTGGTCGACGGTGAGGGCGATCCAAACATCGCCAAAGCGTTCGGGGATGCGATCGAAGCACTCTACCCGCTGTCGTATACCCTGAAGTTTACGGTCAAAGAGAAGATGGGCGTTGATTATGGAGTGTTGCCGCTTGAAGCGCTCTGGTGGGCAGATGACATGGCTGTATTCACAACGGGAAACAAGGATGCCTGGAAATGGACGGTGATGATTATGCAACCGGAGTTCATCACCTCTGCGATGGTCGACGAAGCAACGGAAGCGGTACGAAAGAAGAAGAACCCGGTGTCGCTGCCTCTCGTGAGATTCGAGGCATTCGAGGAGGGGAAGGCTGCGCAGACACTGCATATCGGACCTTTTTCAGAGGAGGGTCCGACAGTTGAGAAGGTACATTCCTTTATTGAAGACGATGGCAACCACCGGACAGGCAAACATCACGAAATTTATCTGAGCGATCTACGACGAGCGGCTCCGGAAAAGTGGAAGACCATTGTCAGACAACCGATGTCACCATGACAGCGAATGATGACGCAGACAGTCTCGACTGCGATTCCTGTCTGCAGCACGAACTGCGTAATCAGCGACAGTTGGAACTCGGTGTATAAACTGCCGGCATAACTGAGGAGTTACTGTTCCGGGGCTATGCCCTGGAACGCCTCCTTGAGTGGACCGACAGTAAATGGGTCAGCTCGATTGTGTTTATTGCCTCTATGGCAAACTCATTGATCTCCTCCCGAAAAACGGTACCAGCGGATAGTGGAAAATCCGCCCTCCTCAGGCGGCACTGAACGAATGAGTACAGTGCACTTGGTGTGTCTGAGGTACGCCGGCTCAAGAAGCTTGTTGCTGATCTGAGCCTGGATAAGGAAATGCTTCAGGACGTGATCAAAAAAAACTCTGAAGCTGGCACTACGACGTGAGATCACCGATACACGGGTTCACTATGGCGTAGAGTGGGTTCATGCGCTGCTGCGAAGAGAATGGTATCTGATCAACCACAAGCTCACCCTACCGAATCTATACAGAGCTTCTCGTTGGGGAGCTGAATACGAACATACGATCATAGAAAACCGAGGAGGATGCCCTCTCGGCATAGCCGAAAAGGGGACATTTCTATCGAGTCTTGACATGAACACTTGTCGTATTGCCATTACGTGTGTAATATAGTTGTGTAAGACAAGGGTGGGGATATGGTGCGAACTCAAGTCGTCCTCGAACAGTCTCAGCAGATAGCACTCCGAGAACTCGCACGCGAACGTGGCGTCAGCGTTTCGGAAGTTATTCGTACTATGATTGATCGCGAAGTGGCACGGCGTCAGGCCGATCAGGTACGTTTGGCAGCCACAGCCTTGCGTGATTCCTACGTCTCTAATTCCGACCTTACTGCATTCGGAGTAATTGAACACGAGGGCCTGGATGACGAGAGGTGAGGTCTGGTCAATCAACCTCGACCCAACAGTAGGTTCAGAGATCCGAAAGACTCGACCTGCAGCCATCCTGAGTATCGACGCCACGGGCGCTCTACCGTTGCGAGTCATTGTCCCATTCACCGGATGGAAAACGCATTTCTCGCAAGCACCATGGCTTGTCCACGTCATCTCAGACCGTGAGAACGGACTGGCTAAAGACTCGGCCGCCGATACGGTACAGGTCCGTTCGATCTCCGAGCTTCGGTTTGTCGAACGGCTCGGCGTCTTGTCGGCATCCGACCTCGGGCGCATCGAGGACGCGATCAGGCTTGTTCTTGGTTTGTGACGACTTCGGGCACGCGCGGTGGCTGTTTAGTTTCACCGCTTTTTACACTACTCTATGGGACGCTACGCATGTACGGGTACCAGAGGCCTGAACAAGGATCAAAATAACACCTTGCTACGCACTCGAATTCGGTTGTGACTTGTACCTGAAGCCAGGTCACCGACACCCAGGTGGAGGTGTACTATGACCCCAATGAACCGACCCGGGCAGAAATGCGCCACGGCTTTGCCCAATATGGTTGGGTTGCCCTCATCGGAGTCTTTGGCGCAGCGTTTTCCCTCGTGGGTGCAGGCATCTACGTTGCCTGACTCTCCATCTCCTATTTATTTCTGTAGTCCAATATCGCCCGATCCGCCGCACCGTCGACCTGACCGTCGAACGGGTATGAACGACGCTTCGGTAGGATCGCCATGGTAGCAGAGATACTTCCGGTCCAGTGGGCCTTGATCGGCGCAGGTGCGCTGTTCATCGGCATGAACAAGACGGGCCTACAGGGCATCGGCATGCTGGCGATTCCAATGTTCGCGACCGTGTTCGGTGGACGGGTATCGACGGGTATCGTGTTGCTTCTGCTCGCGATGGCCGACGTCTTCGCGCTGCTGTACTACCACCAGCATGCGGAATGGAAATACGTCGGAAAACTCCTACCGTGGACAATCTGCGGGATCCTGATCGGTGTCGCGATCGGCACGATCGTGAGTGATGCGACATTCCGGATGCTTATCGGCGTCGTCGTGCTCTTCGGGTTGGCGGTCCTGGTCTGGCGGGAAACCAGAAAGCACGCTGAGGTTCCGACCGCGTGGTGGTTTGCTGCGCTCGCCGGTATCGCGAGTGGCGTCGCGACAATGATTGGCAACGCGGCCGGGCCTATTACGACGGTGTATTTCCTCGCGATGTTGCTCCCGAAACACGCGTTCATCGGGTCTCAGGCCTGGTACAAGCTCATCTCGAATCTCATAAAGGTGCCGTTTCACATCTTTATCTGGAATACGATTACGCTCGAAACGGTGACCGTAAACCTCGTGCTCGCACCGGCTGTTCTTGTCGGCGCGTTCATCGGATTTCACGTTGTCAGACTCATTCCGGAGAAGCCGTACCGTGTGTTCGTAATCGTCGCAACGCTCATTGCCACGATTCGCCTCTTCGTCTGACCGCCCGGGGCGGTATACCTGGAATCAAGTCATGTTGGAACTCCATAGTAATGTCCCCATCGGTATGATGGCGAGCATGCGTGGCACGCGAACACCGATGAGCGAGAAGGACGTGCGAAGGCCACAGATCATGGAGCTGGTGGTTGAGGAAACGGGTACTTTGAAGGACGCCGCACAGATTATGGAGGTGAGCTGCCGGCACGGTTCACCGGGGTGTGAACAAACCATCAGGACGTCGGATTGATGAAGCACTGAGACACACAACCGGTGGCTTGACAGTAGAGCCCGAAAAACGGACTATATTCGGACTGGAAGTGTTATGAACCTACGATCAGATATCCGCCCGATTTCCTACATCAAATCCAACGCCGCCGAAATGCTGCGCCAGGTGAATGATTCGCATAGTCCAATCGTGATCACCCAGAACGGTGAAGCAAAAGCTGTTCTTCTGGACACGGCTTCATATCAGGAAATGAAAGACGCGCTTGGATTTCTGAAGCTCGTCTCGCAAAGTGAAAACGATGCCGGAAACGGTGATCTTGTTTCCCACGATGCTGCGATTGCGGCGGCTCGAGGCAAGCTCGGGAACCACCGGAAACGAACGTAACCAGACTCATGCCGAACATAGCATGGTCGTCGAACGCGGCGGCTGATTTTGAAGATATCGTCGGGTGGATTCTGGACGATCATTCCGCCCGTCATGCTGAATCGTTCGTAGACTCTATTGATACAGAAATACGTCAACTGGAAGGACAGCCGAGGTCGGGACGTGTAATCCCGGAACTTGAGCGACAAAACATCACGAAATATCGAGAGGTCGTTGTTTCGCCGTGGCGGGTATTCTACTCGGTCGAAGCCGAACGGATTCTCATTTTGGCGGTGATCGACGGGAGACGGAACATCGAGGACATTCTTCTCCGCAGGAATCTTCGTTGACATTCGACAATACGGAATATCCGAAGCGTCGAAACGGACGAGATCGGCATACGATGTGTTGTCGTCTGGTTCGGAAGCCGGAGAACACGTATTACGACGGCGAGTATCAGCTGCCGGAGCGAAATGAATCGCCGGACCTCTCGGCACTTGTGATTGAGCGGGTATACCGCGATGACTGAGTCGAAAGAGATCCCAAACCGAACGATGTCTTAAGGGTCTTGTCGATATGTCGATCACCAGAGATTTTACACCGGTCAGACGCGAGTAGATTGGCTGGACAGAGTGCCGGATAATTGCCGAGACGCCGTATCGTTTTCATATCAATCTCCGGTTGGCTTCTGCGGTACCTCGGAAGTACCACATCGGTATTCCTCGCTTTGGTGGATTGGTCTTCACCTGAGGAATGCCTCATTTTCCCTCCTGACACGAGAGACGGTACGCTACAAAGAGACCTTTCCGCTTGGAATAGCACGAAATTCGTGTTACACTGATTCCGTGAGAAAGAGAAATATTACCATCAGTCTGGACGCCGAGGTTGCGCGTTGGGCTCGAGTAAAGGCTGCAGAGAACGATACGAGCGTGTCTCGCATGCTCGCAGATCAGCTTGAGCAGCAAATGGTGCAGGACACCGAGTATGAACGTGCACAAGCCCGGTTCCTGAGTAAACCGTTGCGGCGCCTGCGAACAGAGAACACTCCATATCCACAACGAGACAGCCTGCATGAGCGCTAAGCAGTTTGTTGACACGAACGTGCTCGTGTACAGTCGCGACACCACCGAAGCGGAGAAACACGATATCGCCGCGGACATCGTGCGGCGTCTGTGGAAAGACCGTACCGGTGTTATCAGTACGCAGGTATGTAGCGAGTTCTATGTCACGGTAACGCGTAAGCTCGATCCGGGGTTAACGCCCGAAGAGGCGTGGGACGATCTGGATGCACTGTTCGCATGGAATCCAATCCCGGTCGACGTCGCCTGCATGCGAGTTGCCCGGCATGTGGCTTTGCGATATGGCCTGTCGTGGTGGGACAGCCTCATTGTTGCCGCCTGCAGTCAGGCGGGATCTACCGAAATCCTCTCGGAGGACTTGAGTCCGGGTCAGGAATATCTTGGCATTCGAGTGACGAACCCCTTCGCCGAGTCTACAGCCTGACGAGAAACGCTTTTCTCTGCAACGTTTCCCAGCAATGAGAGGTGTGCACTGATCCCAAGAGCTTCGTTATCGTTCATGGGGTAGACGCCGCGCGAGCCGAAGCGCTACGGTCGCGAATCGCCTGTTTACCGAAAACATCAACCACACAGGATGATGTCAAGATGATGCGTGTCCGTGATATGCTCCGGTTGTAGTCATGCGCAGCACGTCCAGGATCAGCGTCACGTTCGATGACCTCTCGGTAATCGTCAACGGCTCCGGAGTCGGACAGGCGTTTCGTGCTGCTGAACTTACCGGGGGCTGGTTCAACACGATCTACCGTGTCGAGCTCGTCGACCGTTCGTCGGTCGTAGTCAAGTTCGCCCCGCCTGCCGGGCACGCGGTCATGCGATACGAGCAGGAGCTGCTCGAAACCGAAGTTACGGTACTTACGTTACTGCGAGACGAAGGGCTCCCGGTGCCGCAGGTGCTCGCGCAGGGCGAGAACTATTTCATTATGGATTACGTGTCCGGGCAGTCTCTGGAAACGGCATCGGCTACTGTACGTGACGCCGAACGTATGGCGATTGACCATGAGTTTGGCACGCTCTCAGCCCGTATCAATCGCGTCCGCGGAACACGGTTCGGGCGCTTTCGCCGTGACCATTGTGCACGCGATACCTGGCCGGGCGCGTTTGCCGCAATGATTGAAGACCTCCTGTGCGATGCCGCCGACATGAACGTACGATTACCCGTCACCCCCGACGAGGTTCGGGAGTACTGCTGCAAGGGCGAATCTGAGCTGTCGCAGGTGTCCTCACCGCATCTGGTCCTCTGGGACCTGCACCCCGGCAATATCATGGTGAAGGACGGACGTATTGAAGCTATTATCGATTGTGATCGTGCCCTCTGGGGTGATCCGCTCATGGAGCATGCCTTTCGCAGTAGCGCTCGCACGTTCGATGCCTTTTTCCGGGGCTACGAATCCGCAGGCGGAATTGACCCGACAGGAGCAACGATGCGGATCTGGCTCTACGACTTGTATCTGGCCCTGGTGGTTGCGGTGGAGTGCGCGTTTCGAGGGTACGAGCCGGGGCACGTACAATGGGCGAATGAACGGTTGAAAGACGTCCTTCTGCGACGACCGTGACGCCGATCCCTGCTCGGCCCGGCATGCAGGGTAAGCTGTGAATCGACCAGGACACGCATCAAGTCGATCAGCATTCGAATGATGACATCCGAGCATGGTATGCCATATCAGACGCTCAATAAGTTGATCGTTCACGAGTACGTGACAAACCGGCTGTACGAGAAAGACGAAGTGCTCTGGGAGATTCATGAGATCCGAAACGAAATTCATGATGAAAAATCATTCAGTACGTTGACCGAGATACACGAGGAATCGAAACGGATTCTCGAAACATGGAAGAGTCGTGTTTCTTATTCCGTGAGGTATTCAGTCGCGGCGTCGGAAGATCCCCCCCTCTCACCCCCGCGCATCCCGGGTCCCCAGCAGCAAGCGCAAAATAAGCCGCGCAAACTCGTGCCCGGCGACCTCGTTGTCGAGTATCTGCACCGCAAGCTTCTCGTGGTCGCGCATGCTGTCGAGGACGGCGTCTTCGACGCGTTTGGTAAGCCGGTAGTGCGTGAGGGCGAGCTCGGAGACGTCGAGTCCATCATCATCCAGTCGATCAATTCTTAAAAGCGGATGCAGGTGTTTTGCGAAGCGGTGGAAATGGCACGTACTTTTGACCACCCCGGATACACGGTGTCGTGCCAAGGCGCTGCCTGACACTTCAGGCGCTTGCCGGTGCCGGATGATTCGAGCGCTACTGACATACTGACTCTGTTTATCATCATCCACCTACCTTCGGCATGCATGCGTATACCGTTGCCCGTTCGCGTTCGATGAGGATAGACTTATAGCAGGTGAGGCATAGATGATGCACGATGACAGCGCGAGCGAGGAGATGGTTCGCGAAATGGGCAGAAACTTCGCTCGCAGGTGGCGCACTGCGGAAAGGGCGCGCGAGCGAGAGATTGCTCAGCGCCACACAGCGGCAATGCTACAGATAGAGAGCTTGGTGCGCGCGTTTCAGGTTGAAG
>RECN01000028.1 GCA_007694005.1 Spirochaetaceae bacterium | reverse complement strand
GGCGGGGCGGGGCGTACCCCGGAACACCTGACCTTTTCGGACACCGGCGAAGTGCTGTTCATCACCTGGCAGGGAGGTGAGATGATTTCCGCCTACACGCATCGCATGCGCGAACTGTCGCTGCGCGGCGAGTACGATGCCGCAGGAACCGCAGGCCCGGTGCTGCGAAACCGGCGGGCGACGCGGGTGTTCCGCCAGAATGCCGACGGGGGATTTGCGGTCTTCTTTGCCCAGAACGGCCAGCGCATGGGCACGATCGGGCAGTCTGCTGGTCGGCCCTCGTCCGGCGGTTTGGACCGCGGGGCAGTGGCAGCAGCCTTCGACGGGCGCTACGAGTATCTACTCGTTGGTGCCGGAGCCGATCAGGAGGCCCAGGTAATCGATGAGCGCGATGGACGCGTCCGCGAGCTTGGTGATGTGTACATATCACCGGCGGTTCGACCGGTGGCTCTTTCGGAGTCGAGCCACGAACTCGCCGCGGTAACGGCAGATCGGCAGCGCGTCGTCGTGGTGGATGCGGCCGAGGCCGCCGTGGCCCGGGAGTTCAACCTTCCCGAACTCGCCGCCGGACTGCATGTCGGGCGTGGAGGCGCACTGATTGTCGTTGGCGATTCAGGATCGCTGTTCCGCATCGATACCGGCAGCACTGGACAGGCTGAACGGATTGCCGGTGTACCGCAGGTCGACGGGCAGACGGTCGCACAGGTTGAGGGTTTTTCGATACAGCCACAGGGCAATTTCGCCTGCTTCTGATGCAGCAGTACGGTAGAACGAGGAGACAGATATGATCGCGACAGCAGGAATAGCACTGGGGCTTTTACTCGGGTTCTCGTTACAGCGGGGCGGCTACTGCATGAACACCGCATTCCGGAGCTTTTATCTCGAGAAAGACCGGAGTCTGGTCCGCGCGTGGGTGCTGGTGCTTATCATCAACATAATCGGCGTAACCCTCTTTACGGATCTCGGGATTCTGAACCCGCTTGTGGCGCCGTTTTTCTGGCCGGCCGCAGTTATCGGGGGCTTCGTATTCGGAGTCGGCATGGTTGTCGCCGGTGGCTGCGCGAGCGGCACCTACTACCGCTGCGGGCGCGGGATGCTTGGGTCAATAGCCGCCCTCGTTGGCTTTGTCATAGGCACTGCGCTCACCGACGGTGGCGCGCTGACACCGCTGCAGCAGTCCCTGCGTGGATACACGGTCACCGTCGGCGGCGGAGACGCGACGGTGTTCGGGCTGCTCGGAATCAGCTCCCTGTGGCTTCGCTGGGGTGTGATCCTGGTGCTCGCTGCCGCGGCAGGCTTGTGGCTCGCGCGCTCCCCGAAGCAGAAGTTCCTTATTGGCTGGAGCTGGCAGCGCACAGGACTGTTCGTCGGTCTTGCCGCATTCGCGGCGTGGCTGCTGTCGGCCATGCAGGGACGCGAGTTCGGCTTGTCGTTCACGCAGCCAACGGTGGCTCTGACCCGCTTCGTGATCGGGGGCGACTCGTCTGGCATCAGCGTCGCGTCGTTCATGGTCATAGGGGTGCCGCTCGGAGCATTTCTCGCCGCAAAGGCGGCAGGAGAAGCCGTGCTCCGCATGCCCGACCCGAGGCGCTTCGTCCGACAGTTCGGCGGCGGCATTACCATGGGGCTCGGGGCCTCGATAGCCGGGGGCTGTAATATTGGCCACAGCATTACCGGCATGTCGACGCTCGGGCTGACGGCTATGGTAAGTACGATGTTCATCATCCTCGGCTGCTGGGCAGCAACAGGTGTGATATATCGAATTGAAAAGAAACATATGGAGGAACAGATGCGGCTTGCAATGGCTGACATTGCCTCCGGAGGAGAAACAGTATGAAGAAGCAGCTCATTGTAATTGCAAGCGCTGTAGTGGTGGCCGCGGCGATCGCCGTTGGTGTCTTTTTTGCCGTCGGAGGCGGGAGTGCTGCAGTTGTGCGGACCGCACCCGAAGATATCCTGGTTTCGCCCGAATGGGTGCAGGAACGCTCAGGTGATGTCGTGATCTTTGACATCGGGCGGAGCTTCGATGATTACGCGGAAGGTCATGTTCCCGGCGCAGCGTGGGTTGACCGCAGCATAATCGCAGCGACGGTGGATGGCGTATCCAATGTGCTTCCCGACCCTGCTGTCGTTGCCGCAGATCTGGAAGAACTCGGGCTTCGTGCCGATACGCCGGTTGTCGTGTACGACGCGGGCGCGGGAACGTGGTCGAGCCGGCTGTTCTGGGCGCTCGAATACATCGGGCACGAGCAGGTGCATCTGCTCGATGGAGGATTTGCAACCTGGAGCGCAACTGGAGCTGAGGTGTCGACCGAGATCGCGCTTCCGCAGCGCGGAGAGTTTACCGCGAATGTGCGGGACAGTCTGCTTGCCAGTTTCGAAGAGGTAGTCGGGTTTATCGATTCCGATAGTGCGCTGATTCTTGATGCGCGATCACCCGACGAGTTCGCGGGAACCGATGTTCGTGCGGCGCGTGGTGGTCATATTCCAGGATCGGTCAATATCGACTGGGCCAATAACCGCGGAGACGAAGGGCTCTTTCTCTCGATAGAACAGCTTGCCGCGGTGTACCGTGACGCACTCGACGGCCGTAACGGACCTGCGATTACGCTCTGTCAGGGCGGGTTTCGAGCCGCGCACAGCTACGTGGCACTGCGTGTACTAGGGCACGAAGACGCTCGCATGTATGACGGCTCATGGGCCGAGTGGGGTAACCGCGAAGACGCACCTATCTCACAGGGAGTTAATTGATGGCTGAACAGGTCGATGTGAAGAAAGAACTGAAGCTTGAAAACGAGGTGTGCCCCTACACCTTCGTGAAGAGCAAACTCGCGATCGAGCAGCTGGCAAGCGGTGAAGTGCTTCGCATACACCTCGGGAACAGCGAGAGCGCGGCAAACGTGCCGCGCTCGCTCGACCT
>RECN01000052.1 GCA_007694005.1 Spirochaetaceae bacterium | reverse complement strand
GTCCATGTTTCTTCATGGCTCACCTCCCTTCTGTGAAGCAGGAATATCGAGTCAGAGCGACTCATATACCTTTACCCGCAGGAGATGCACGTTGATTGTCGGAAATGAAGAGAAAATCACCACGGTCGCGGACAGTAAACAAGCGTTGACGGTAGTGTGTAGCTGGGGTAGCCTTGCCCTGTGGAATTCAACCAGCTTTTAGAAGAACAGGGCCTTGAACTCGATGACGTGCGTTGGTACTGCGCCGAGCAGGTTACTGAGCAGATCCTGACGCTCGGAGAACAGAAGGGCGACCTTGTTCACGCTATCTGGTCCGGGCGAATCGAAGGTCAGCTGCGGAATCTCGGCGAAGCCTTCATAGAACAGGTCAACAGCGATTACAAACGAAACCTGAGCGATGAATCGGATCTTCACCGGCTCGTCCAGGACATCATGAACAGCCGCAAACGACGAAACCGTCAATGACCGGTCATGACTCCGGTATGTACGACTGAACCGCGTTCTCAATTCGATCCACGCGCTCGCTGACCTCTTTGGACGCTTCCTGTAGCGCCGCACCGGCAGGTCCATGAATTGAAGCGTAGAATTTAATCTTTGGCTCCGTCCCCGACGGACGGACAGAGACCCTCGAACCGTCATCAAGCTCAAACTGGAGCACATTGGATACCGGGAGGTCGATGTCATGTTCGGTGACCCCGCTTTCAAGATAGCGGGTGGTACGACTGCTGTAATCCCTGACCGCGCGAACCTTCTCCCCACCCCATTCGGCAGGCGGATCGTCTCGAAATCGTTCCATGAGGCTCTTCATGGCTGCAACGCCGTCCTGGCCGGGGAACATCGCGCTGATCGTTCGTTCTTCATAGTAGCCGAACTGTTCGTACAGTTCGTTCAGTCTCTGAACGATACTGCTGCCATTCGATGCATGATAAAGCGCCATTTCAGCGGTCAGCACTGCTGCGGTGATCGCATCCTTATCACGAACCTCTGTGCCGATCATGTATCCGTAGCTTTCCTCGTCTCCCATGACGTAATTCCAGCTGCCGGGGCTCGCTTCGAAGGACCGTATAAGTGCGGCGATGTGTTTGAAACCGGTGAGCGTCTCGAAAACCCGCGCTCCATGGTGTTCCGCGACAAGCCGCTGCAGCTCGGTCGTGACGATGGTCTTCACAAATGCCGGTTTCTCCGGCAGCTTTCCGAGGGAAGCGAGGCTGCCAAGAACGTAATCAGCGAGCAGAACGCCGAGCTGATTGCCGGTGATGAGTCTGAACTCGGAATCAGAGACGCGTACCGCGATTCCTATGCGGTCCGCGTCCGGATCCGTACCGAGCACCAGATCAGCCCCTGTTTCAATCGCCTGCTGTATGGCGTATTCCAGCGCAGCTCCTTCTTCAGGATTCGGAGATTTGACCGTCGGAAACTCGCCGTCGGGCATTCTCTGCTGCGGCACCGTATCGAGTGAAATGCCAAGCTCTTCGAAAGCGCGTTCCATGAGCATGGCGCCTGTTCCGTGCAGCGGCGTGTAAACGATACCGAGTGACGACGCGTATTCGGTAAACAACTGTGGCCGTATCACCTGCCGCAAGACCATGCTGATGAACGCATCATCGATATCGCTGTCAATATACACAAGCAGATCACGCTTCAGGGCCTCGTCTTCCGACAGTATGTCGGGTACGTCCTGAACCGACTGCACCTCGCTGATGATTCCCGTGTCATGCGGCTCGACAACCTGGCTACCATCGTTCCAGTACACCTTGTAGCCGTTGTATTCAGGCGGGTTATGGCTCGCGGTCAAGACTATCCCGGTATCCGCACCAAGGGCCCGCACAGCGTAACTGAGTTCGGGAGTTGGTCTGAGGCCACTGAACAGGTAGGTCCTGATTCCGTGTGAACACAGGACAAGGGCAGCCTCAAGCGCAAACACATCGGAATATCGCCTGCAGTCATACGCGATCACCGCCTTCGCCTCGCTGTCCGGTCCTCGCTCGGTTTCGACAAAACGCTTTACGTAGCGGGCAAGACCCGTCGTTGCACGCCGTATTACGAACGGATTCATCCGGTTATATCCACCGCCAATGACCCCCCGGAGGCCGCCTGTTCCGAACTCAAGGTCGGTATAGAAGCGATCCGATAGTTCGCCGTCGGAATCGGAGCCGCGCTTTTTCAGGAGCGCCTCGACTTCCTGGCGAAACCCTTTGTCCTGCTCCCGCTGCACGTATTCCTGCGCTCGTTCGCGTATCTGTGTACTGTCCATAGTCATTCCTGCCCTATTGTAATATCTGCGGTCGAACGCGTCACGCCTGAATACCAAGCGCTGCGATCAACTCATCCGGCCTGTCAATCACCAGGTCGGCACCCGCTTCTATCAAATGTTCCCGACCCCGATATCCCCACGCAACACCGATGCTGAACAACTCCATGTTTGCAGCGGTCCGTATATCGACATCCGAGTCACCGACAAGAACCGTTTTCTCTGCCGCGACATGAAGCGCATCTATCACTTCGCGTACCGTCGCGGGGTCGGGTTTCCTCGGCTGCCCTTCCTTATCACCTCGCACGTACGCAAAGCTCACGCCTGGAAAAGCGCGGGCCACCGCCTGTACCGCGACGGAATGGCGCTTGTTTGTCAGTACCGCGCAGCGTATACCTGCTTTTTCGAGTCGCGAAAGCACGTCGTGGACACCTGCGTACACCGAGCCGTGCTCAAACGGATGCTGCTCGTAGAGCTCTTCAATACGCTGTGTAAGCTCATCGGTGGTTGGATTCTGGAGCCCGTGTGCCTCAAGTGCGAGACGGGCGAGTTCCCCCAGCCCCCAGCCGATCATGCCCCGATAATCATCCACCGAATGCTCAGCAAGGTCAAAAGATCGCATCGCGGCGTTCGAAACTGCCGCGATATCAGGCAACGAATCAATAAGCGTGCCGTCGAGATCGAAAATCACCGCCTCAGGCGGCTCCGTAAAGCTTGATGCGTAAAATGTGTCCATTGTATCGGGAACCCTTCGTTCTACGTTCTAGTTGGCGCACCACGCGACTGGTGAATGCGCGATGTTTCCGTGTACAGTATCACAAATATGCCAGAACGTGGACCAGAGGCCTTTCAGAGTTTCTATGCCGGCATCTACCCCCAGCGATGGGATGCAATTCAGGACGCTATCCTGAATAGTCCACACCCCGGTGTAGCGCTTGAAACCTCGGCTGAGAAACCGTACTACCTTGATCCTGCGAGCATGGTAGCAGCCCTTGCCGCCGGCCGGTCTGGAAACCAGGTGATCCTCGACATGTGTGCCGCACCAGGCGGAAAGACACTGGTGCTCGCGTCCTCGCTCGACCCGTCAGGCAGAATTACGGCGAACGAACGCAGCGCTACGCGACGGAGTCGTCTGCATCGTGTGCTTAACGAACACGTACCGCCGACCCTTCGTCAGCAGATCACCGTCACTTCGCACGATGCACGTCGCTGGAGTCTCCACGAAAAGAACGCCTACGACGTGATACTGGCGGACGTACCGTGCTCTAGCGAAGCTCATCTCCTTGCTGGAAAAGGAGATATTAACACATGGAGTCCCCGCCGCAGTTCCCGTATTGCGCACGATCAGTACGCGATACTTCGCGCAGCAATTCAGGCGATCCGCCCTGGCGGGCGAATCGTGTACTCTACCTGCGCACTGGCTCCGGCGGAAAACGAAGCAGTCGTCCTTAAGGCTCTAAGGAAGGGCGAGCCGAACGCTCATCTCGAGTTACTCGAACCCGACATCACAGCACTCGAGTACGCGAAGAAGTACTCCATCACGCTTGAGCAACGGGAAACCGGTTATCACATACTCCCCGACACCTCCCACGGAATCGGCCCCATCTATTTCTGTGTTATACAGAAAACAAGCGCATAGGCAGTTGTTTGCCTCACCGGCTTGAGAAACGAAGCCACACCCTATACACTCCGGCAACCTGACCTATGATCAAAACCTTGAAATCCGAACTGAACCCGCAGCAATACGAAGCTGTGACAACCATCGACAGACCACTGCTCATAATCGCCGGAGCAGGAAGCGGCAAGACCCGCGTGATCACACAGCGCATCGCCTACATGCTTTCACGCGGTGTCCATCAACAGAATATCCTCGCATTGACGTTCACGAATAAAGCCGCCCGCGAAATGCAGGACCGCGTTAAGGCGATCACCGGGAAGCGTCTCACACAGCTGACCGTCAGCACATTTCACGCCTTCGGAGTACAGATCCTTCGTGCCTACAGCCAGAGGCTGGGGTATCGCGATCACTTCAGCATCTACGACACCGTCGACCAGGTCTCGCTTCTCAAGGAAACCGCCCGGGAGATCTCGTTTCGCCTTGAAGAGGAAGACCCGAAGACGATACTGGGGCTATTTTCGGATCTGAGAACAGGTCGGCGCGTGTGGGATGCGGACACCGAGCGCTATCATCATCTGTTCACCGACTATAGAAGTCACTTAAAACTGTATAATTCTGTAGACTTCGATGACCTGATCCTGCTTCCCATTGAGTTGTTCGAGAGTCATTCTGACATTCTCGAGGCGGTCCGGGAGCGATATCGCTACATTCTCGTAGACGAGTTTCAGGACACGTCTACAAAACAATACATGTTCATAAAATATATAGCTGACGGGAACCGCAATATCTGTGTTGTTGGCGATGACGATCAGAGCATCTACAGCTGGCGGGGAGCAAATTTCGGAAATATAAGCCAGTACGAGAAGGACTATCCGGAACTTCTTGAGGTCAGGCTTGAACAGAACTATCGTTCTACAACCACCATCCTTGAAGCGGCAAACGGCGTCATTCGAAACAACACAAACAGGAAAGACAAGCACTTATGGACCGGCGACGATTCGGGGACTGCTATCGAGGTTTACTACCCGAACGACGAGCGCGAAGAGGCTGCCTTTATTGCAGAACGGATCGCAGAGACCAGACTTAAAGACCACCTCAAGTACGAGGATTTTGGAGTTCTCATCCGCACGAATGCGTTGTCACGCGCCATAGAAGAAGCGTTTCTCGCGGCGAATCTCCCCTACCGCATAACCGGTGGCACGAGTTTTTTCGACCGGAAAGAGATCAGGGATTGCATCAGTTACATGCGACTTGCGGCGAACCACGACGATGACATGAGTCTCCTGCGCGTCCTCAACACGCCGCGCAGAGGCATTGGGCGAAAGACACTCGAGGGGCTTACCGACGTTGCCCGGTCGCACAAATGCTCGCTTTTTTCGGCGATACACCTGGTCTGCAGACCTGAGGATTCATCGATGAACGATCGGGTCAAGCGTGACCTGACCGCATTCACCGATCTGATCGAACGATACCGGGAGAAATTCCTCAAGTCAAAGCGCGATCTTGCAGCGGCTCTGACAGAGCTTGTCGCAGAAGTCGACTATTGGGCGTACATCGTCAGCGAGCATCAGACCAACGAGAAGATCGCTAAGTGGAAGTACCGGAACATCGAGCTTTTTATCGAAAGCCTGCGCAGGTGGGAGCGTGACCCGGACAATCTTGATCCCGGGCTGTTTCAATGGCTCAATCGCATTTCGCTTCAGGGACGCGATGATAACCAGAACGAAACTGACAGTGGTCAGATAAATCTCATGACCATTCACGCCGCGAAAGGTCTCGAACACGAAATGGTATTTCTCGCTGGCGTGGAAGACGGTATCATTCCACACAAGCGGGCAATTGAAGAAGATCCGGCAAATATCGAAGAAGAACGCAGACTGTTTTACGTCGCCCTGACTCGAGCGAAACGCAAGCTCATGATTACCAGTTGCCGTACACGCTCGGTCATGCGCGAGATATCGACGATGCAACCATCGCCTTTTCTCGAAGAAATTCCATCGCATTTAATGACCATGCACGAGCCCAGCGCTCCGATACAGACAACCGAAGCAGTCGACTACTTCAGTCTCGTTCGAGCGCGTCTGAATAACCGATGACCGGAGCATCCATGTCTGAACGCGAAACACAATCGTACATTACGACGGCAATCTTCGACTTTGACGGAACGATTATTGACTCAAGCAGTGCTGTCCTTGAGGTGATGAAGAAACTCTCGGTTCGATATCGCCTGCCC
This sequence comes from Spirochaetaceae bacterium, assembly GCA_007694005.1. Taxonomy (GTDB): domain Bacteria; phylum Spirochaetota; class Spirochaetia; order DSM-27196; family SKKC01; genus SKKC01. Next base: position 8,143 of record RECN01000052.1, on the reverse strand, counting down.
GTCCTTTCGGCCGAGGATCTCGCCGAGATACGGACCCGACCCTTGTCAGAACGACTCGCGATACTCGGTATCCCGAAGTGGAAAGTGCCCTTCATTGCCCGCACAGCGCTCCGTCATTTCTCAAGCCTCATGGATAGTTTCCCGCTGTACGAAGGAATGGAAGAACTGCTCGATGAGCTCTCGCGTAACGGTGTTACGCTGTACATACTCAGCTCGAACAACCAGAAGAACATTCGCCGATGCCTTAAGCGACACGGCATATCCAGTTTTTCGGCTATCCGCACCGCTTCAGGACTTTTTTCCAAGGCCAGGCATTTAAGGCGAATGATGAAACGCTTCGATATCGATACACAGAACGCTGTGTATATCGGGGATGAGCTGCGCGACATTACCGCGGCACACGACGCTGGCCTTCCGGCGATCGCGGTAAGCTGGGGCTATGACACCCGTGAGCTTCTCGAACAGGGCAAACCAGAGTGCATTGTTGACAGCGTCGCAGAACTGAAAACGGTCATACGGAGAGGACTCAAAGCCTGACGTGAAGATCTATGGCAGGACAGGCTGTATAAAACTTCCGGCGGTCGCATCGCTCATCGCACCGAAAAACCGGTCAATTAGTGTACCGTCGGCGGCAAAAAGCAGGCTCGTCGGTGTACCGCGAATCGCAAATACCGCAGCTGCACGCCCCTCGGGGTCAAGAGCGGTCGCATAGTCCACACTCCATTCTGAGACGAAGTCCCGAACATCCGACAGAGATCGCTCGCTTGCGGTCATGTTCACCCCGATGACCTCGATCTGGCCTTCGTATCTGCGCGCGAGATTCCGTTTAACCTGTGTTTCGCTGCGGCACGGCACACACCATGTCGCCCAGAAGTTGACCAGGCGAGGAAGCTCGGATGCCTCTCCGATCGTTACCGTATCACCGTCGAGAGTACGTAACGATAACGGCTCGAAAGTCTGTGTTTGCGGATTCCGCTCCGCAACAAGACTGCTTACGCTCGTTCCCAGCAGAAAGATGACCATGACCATGGCTCCGAACAGACCGAGATACGGTCCGAGATTCGCCCAGACAACCGAGTCGCGCCGTATGCGGAGCAACACGTATCCTAATGCCGCGATACCACCGAGCGCTGCCCCGAGCGCTCCCCCGGGAGCAAACAGGACTACTCGAGGATCCTGAAGCACCGAATCCCAGAGTGTAAGAATCGGCGTCAGTTTCCAGGCAACCAGGAATGCGAAGACAGCCCCGAGTACGAGGTCTACCGCATACCGTCTCGAATCGCCCGGTCCAAGCGGCAGCCACCTCAGCAGGAGTACGGACACGAACAGGGAGGCGACAGGAATCGCGAGCCGCAGTGGAATTACGAGAGATCCAAATATCAGTTCGGTGTTGGACATAGGAGAACAATCATAGCGAGGCACCAACGGTTTGACTACGACGGTGACAGACCATATTTTAGAAATAAGGAGTAACTATGAGCGAAAAACGAAGTGAATATATCGAAAAACTAAAGAACAAGCTCGATGAGCTCAACAGCGAAATCGACAAGATTGAAACAAAAGCCGATCAGGCAAACACCGAAGCCAAGATCAAGTACGAGAAGCAGAAGGCTGAACTACGCTCCAGGCAGAAGGACCTGAACGAAAAGCTTGAGAGCCTGAAAATGGCATCAGACTCTGCATGGGAAGACCTTAAAAGCGGAGCTGACCTTGCCTGGGAGGCTTTGAGCAACGCGGTCAAGTCCGCAAAAACACACTTTGAGTAAGACCCTGTGCAGGACCATATTTCCCTGAATGCTGATAAGCGCAAGGCTGTATCAAAAAATGGTTTAACCGTTCTGCTTTACTGGGGAATCGTAAATGTTGCAGCGGGTGGAGCGGTTCGCCTGCTGCCCTTCACAGGGGCTGACAGCTTCTGGGAAATGATGGCGCTCTGGAACGTAGTTAACGTCGCCCTGGCCCTCAGTGGACTTCGTGGGATACGACGTGAGGCAGACTCACGAAGCATCGCAGAAGAGGTCCGCAAAGCCCACCGCTTTGAAAAGATTCTTTTGTTCAATGCAGGACTTGATGTTGCCTACATGGTGTTCGGATTACTTCTCATCTCCCTCCAGACTGGTGTCTTTTACGAATCGTACGCCGGATGGGGCGCTGCGATCCTGATACAGGGCGCATTTCTACTGATCTTTGATATTGCACTCGCCTTCAGGTCATCACGGGTACGCGACTATGAGCTCGCGCTCACCGCGCACCCTCGATAAGACCGCGCGGGTCTGATTCGGTCTTGAAGGCATCTACACTTTCAGCAAGCTGTACCGCCTGCGCTGACAACTCCTCAGCCATGGAAGCCATTTGTTCTGAGGCACTCGCGTTTTTCTGCACGACTCCGTCGAGTTGCTGCAAGGAAGAGTTTATCTGCTGAACGCCGGAGTTTTGCTCTCTCATTGCCGCGCTGATCTCCTGTACAAGGTCGGCAGTGCTTCTGATATTCGGTAGCATCTGCTCGAGTAGTGATCCCGTTGTATCAGCAGTTTCGACGCTCTGCACCGAAAGTTCATGTATCTCAGCAGCTGCTTGTTGACTGCGCTCGGCGAGCTTTCGGACCTCCGACGCCACGACCGCAAAGCCTTTTCCCTGTTCACCTGCTCGTGCCGCTTCAATAGCAGCATTCAAAGCAAGCAGGTTCGTGTTTCGTGCAATCTCTTCAATAACATTGATTTTTTCGGCAATACTGCGCATCGCCACGACAGTCTGTTGTACGGCTCTGCCGCTCTCCTCAGCCTGCTCTGCAGATTTTCTGGCGCTGCGCTCAGTTTCGGAAGCATTTTCTGCGATGTGATCGATGTTTGAACCCATCTCCTCCATAGACGAAGACACTTCCTGGACAGAGGCCGCCTGCTGCGTCGCTCCGTCAGATAGAACCTGGGCGGTATCGGACAACTCACCGCTTCCCTGTGAGACACCCTCGCTGATCTGACGAATTTCCGCTATTGCCGATCGTAATCGTCCTACCATGAGACCCACCGCATTGAGAATTTTACCCGCCTCATCCATTCTATCTGCCTGCACAACAGCTGTCAGATCACCTCCTGCAGTTCGCTCAGCAACCCCTACTACTGTCGCAAAAGGCCTGAACGCACGCGTAATAAAAAAGGCCAGAAAAACGAACGAGACTGCAGCGATACCGAGCAATGCAAGCACTGAAAAAAGAAGCTGCTGAACCAACGCGTCACGCTCGGCCTGACGGTCGACCATGATCACCGTGGTGCCGATAACTCTGTCGGAGTAGTCTGTCAGCGGTAATGCGCGAACAAACAACAGACGTCCGTCTACCGTATACTCATCCTGTTCTTCATCGAAATCGAGCATGAGAGATCGGGCCATTACGTCTGAAAAGGAGTAATAGACCGTTCCATCGAGAACGATGTCTTCCGGCCCCGTGTCGAGGCGTCTCGCCTGTTCAAAAACATCAGCAAAAATTCCGATTGCATATTGGACGTTAAAGGTCTGCTCGAGATTATTGAAGACCGAAGCGACCGAACCTCCAAACTCTACCGATCCTATATGCCTGCCGTCTGCGGTCACGACCGGATGCACGACGCGTGTTCCCGGACCGCCCCGCCCGACTTCTAAACCCAGAATGGGACGGACCGTACGGTTTGCCTCCACTACCGTACGCCTGAAGGCTGAGAGGTCATCGCCATAATTTTCGGGTGCGTGAAGTCGAAGAAAACTCGTCGCTGGTGGAATGTGGAACTGGAACTGTGCGATATCGAAATCGCGCCGGAGGTCATCAAAATACGCGGTAAACATCTCTGACAGACCATCCCGGTCACGTCGGTCAAAGAGATCGACCACTTCATCGTTTTCCAGAATCGTCTGGACTGTCAGGGAAAGGAATCGAAGCTCACTTTCAAGAGTAGTGCGAAACGTTCGCTCGATCTGGGCAAAAAGCGTTTCATTCGAATCAGCCAGATCGCGTTCAAAAGCAGTATACTGCATAAATGAGGTCACTGCCGTTATGAGCAAAATCGTGACGAGAACGATCATTAAGGATCGTGCGCGTATCGTCAAAGACCGACGTGCCATAGGCCCCCCTTCGAACCGGAACTTTTTCACTAGGTCATGAAAAAAATACCATCGATGAGGATTTATAACAACAATTCCGTTGTCCTTAATGTATAATTAACGTATGGAGATAACAGCCTGTGCGATCGTTATGGCGATTTCCATTCTCCTTCAGTTCGCATCTGCGGTTGTTGCGCTCCTGCTTATTGTACGCTCCGGCTATTACACACCCTGGATCGCAATCTCTGCCGCAGTGTTTCTCATGGGCGTGCGGCGTCTTACAAGTTTCCTCTCACTGATCAATACAACAGAAACCTGCGACGCTCAGATCGTACCAGAGTCAATCGCCCTTCTGATCTCGTTCCTTATGTTTGGAGGTCTGCTCTTTCTCTCCCCCGCGTTCAAACACCTGAAAGACCGACACGCACGAGAACTCGGACAGAAAGACATGCTCATCCGGGAGAGCCATCATCACGTCAAGAATGACCTCCAGCTCCTGCAGAGTATCATACGCCTTCAGAGTCTGAACTCAACGAGTCAAAGCGAACGGGAAACGCTTGGGGGTCTCGCTGGTCGCGTCACCGCCATATCGCTTCTTCACCAGAAGCTGTACCAGAACAATGAAATCGATTTCGCGAGATATGTGGATTCAATTGTCACGGCGCATCGTGAGATGTCGTGTTCACCTTCTGCGCGAATTCATGTCGCGATCCCCGAGAGGGTCCCTCTTTCGCTTTCAGTGATGCTGCAGCTCGGTCTTGTCGTTAATGAGGCCCTGACAAATGCCTGCAAGTACGCGTGTCAGGACAACGAGGAACCTCGTATTTCGATAAGCGCGAAGGTCGACGAAGGAAGTCTGTCGCTGACCGTTCGGGACAACGGACCGGGCATACCCGATGACATCCTGCGTGGCGAACGAGGAAGCTTTGGTCTGACGATCATCGAAAGTATAGGGCAGAATCCTGGATGGACCTGTTCAATAGAAAACGATGAAGGAGTATGCATCCGGCTTCAAGTTCCCCTGCAGAAGCAGGCACGGTGACAACGCGAGCAACATCATAACCATACGTCTCAACAGAGCAAATTTATCATATCGATTGAGAGCTACATTCGCTGTTTCGCTCTGCCGCATTGTAGTCGTCGAGCAGGCGTGGTTGTGCTACACGCTACATTGCCTTCTTCACACGGTCCCGGAGAAGATTCTTGCTGGGCCAACCTTTGCCGTTGTTCTCTTCATATCTGCGGCAGGCTATCACCCCGTTTCCCTGGTAGCCCTCAAGGTCCTGGCCGTTGACCTTGATCGTCGGCGACCCGGCGAACTGAAACTCCTGGGCGCGGTCCATGCTCTCAACTGAGATCAGGCGCACCGAGGCATCTATCTTTTCCTCTACAAGAACGTCAAGAATGTCGTTCCACGCCTGCTTGTATGACGGGCACCCGTCGAAGTAGAACAGCTCTACCGTAATTTCTTTTGTTTTATTCGCGTTCACGTTCCAGTCTCCTTACCTACATGTTCGTAGTAACGGACCGTCTCGACTCCGACTCCTGCACGCCGCGCGACTTTTCCGATCGTGAGCGTCTCCATCTAACCTCCGGTTTCGCTATAGTGTAAACCCTGGACCATCTTACAGCATGTTTCCTATGCCTGTGCCACCCGACACCATCACTCGATGGAAGAAGCAAACCGCTTTATCCTTCGATATAGTTTATCAGATTCCGAAGACCGCAAGGAATCGACCAGCATTGGAACACGAGTCCGGAATCGACTCAAAGACTCCGAAGAAGTCGAGCTTGATCTTCCGCAGAGCACAAAGAAAGGCGTTCAGATCTGCAGCGCGTGAAACGCACTCAAGCGGGCGAGAGAACACTTTGCATGAGATGCGATTGACACACTAAACCGGCCAACCGATTCGCTGCTTTCGACACTAAAGCAGTAGAATAGAACCAAGGAGCTAATCATGGTTACGCTGACGGATCTTGCCGAAAACACGGAACGCAATAACAGAATCATCCAGCGCGCGCTTCGGGAGATCGACGAGCAGGTTCTTGCGCAGGCGCTCGTCGATATGACCGAGCAGCAAAGTGAGATCGTTTTCCGCAACATGTCGCCGCGAGGGAAGGACGGAGTCGTCGAAGCGATAGAGCAGGAGAAAAAGAACGCGGGGCCGGGTTCCCGGCGTCGGGCCACGGAGATCCTCCAGCAGCTCCTGACGACGATGACGAAGTACGCCAAAGCCGATACCGACAATGAACAGGCCTGGCTGCCGGAGCACCTGCCAGCGACGACACCCGACGAGACGATCGAGACCATCGTCGGCCTGTCGCGCTTCGTCCGCGCGCAGGGGTACCTTTCGCTCGAGGAAGTCGCTGACACAGCGTCAGATCCTTTGCTTCGAAAGGGAATCGAGCTTCTGGCAGACGGTTGGGACGCGCTGCAGCTGCGCTCCGTACTCGAGACCTACAAGCGGACGGCGCTCGAGACCGAGGCTCGACGGCTCGACATCCTCGTTGACGGGCTCGAATCGATCGCGATGCAGGATCTCACGCACACGCTCACCGAGAAGCTGCTCGCGTATCTTCCGCCAAGACCCGAAAAGAGGTGAACAGCCAGGACGCGGCCGGTTGCGTCGTCGCCGCTCATCTCAACCGGATGCGTGGGTTCTTTTTTCGGAAGGGCTACCGCAACGAGGAACTCGACGATATCGTTCAGGAGGCGTGCGCAGCGGTTCTCGTGGGCTACCCTCGCTATCGCGGCGCCTCGTCGGTCGGCACATGGGTATACGCGGTCTGCCAAAACGTCCACCTCGTGACTTGGCGCCGCGACTCAAGGTCGTGCCAAACGGTCTCGCTCCCCGACGGCGTCGTTCCGGACAACCGCTACGGACCGACGTCCGACCTCGCTCTCCTGATTGAGAAACTCCCTCCACTCGACCGCACGCTGTACCGTCTATACTACGTGGAGAACCGAAGAGTCGCCGAGATCGGCGAAATCATCAGACTTCCGGAAGGCACCGTGAAATACCGCCTGTACGAACTCAGACACGCGTTGCGGGTTTTGTTGACCGAGTGATGATGAACAAAGAGCGCATTACCCTGAACGGTATCGATCACTCCCACACGACCGATACGGCGGGTATGATCTCCGGGTTCGGCGAGGCGTGCGGCGCCTTGCCGCTCTCCGCCTTCAGTCCACGGATCGTCACCGTCTGCGGCAATGCGAACGGGAACGGGCGCCCGGCATGAAACACGGGTACCCCGGATTTTGTTAACATGGATTTCGTAGTACCGGAGGTTTGACGATGAGTCAAAACGATACCAGCCGTGTCGGCCGCGGTGATCAACCGATCGAACAGGGCTCTCGTCCAGTTGATCTGCTCGGCTGCCCGTGCGACCGTGATGTACGGCGTCTTGGTTCGCCGACGATCCCATCTCATCATGCTGGCTAACCCTCGACGAGCGCGATAACGACCCCGTGCGTTTTCTCCGCTACGCTCTACTGGCGACGCATGCTTATCTCTCGTGCAGTCCAAGGGGAAAAGACTCCTCTTCGACCTTTTGCCACGCATGCCGAAGTCAAATTGCCTCCGGTGCCCTGTCATCGGCCTGCAAATTGCGGTTGTGCGTAAGCGCGCTGTCGCTCGAATCCTCGCCCTCGATTTTAGTTTTGGGCTTGCCGCACGCTGGGAATCCCCGTGCCGCGACCGGCGATAAACGCCTCCACCCCAATCGTTCCAAGCGAGGTACCAGAAAGTGAGAACGATGGAATCAACGCGTGAGTTTTTTGGTATGATCGACATCGAAGCCGAAGGATCAACAGTTGCCTCAAGAATAGGTACTTCTCATACACCCCATGCCGAACGAATGTTTCGCAATTATGGCAGCAGGGACACCGGCGCCCACGAAGCCGCCATGACCATGTCCGTTCGATCGCTTTGAGGCTATAGTGTCTTTCAGAAATGTCGATTATTATTATCGTAGTTAGTGGGGAAACCGGGTGAGGCGCCAACCTTATCTGCCCGATTTCCCTTATCCTTTCTTTCCAGTCATTCCCTACGATAATTCGGTTATTTCTCTC
>RECN01000087.1 GCA_007694005.1 Spirochaetaceae bacterium | reverse complement strand
GTCCCCTCCGTTCGTCTGCTCGCCCGCATCCTGACACCGGTGCAGCTGACGGTCCTGGGGCTCATGGCCGGACTCGCCTCAGCAGTCGTGCTCGCCCTGCAGGGGCCACTCAGCGCGGCCTTCCTCCTGTGGGCGGCGAATCGCCTCGCCGACGGAGTCGACGGAGAAGTAGCGCGGGAGCGCGGCGAGCAGAGCGACTACGGCGGTTACCTCGACATGATGGCCGACGTTATAACCTACGCGGCCATACCAGTCGGTCTGGCCCTGCGCCTCGCTGATCCGCACACGACCCTCGCGGTACTCGTCATGATCGCCTTCTTCTACGTGAACATTACCTCCTGGAGCTACCTCGCCGCGCTGCTTGAGAAACGGAACGCGGCTTCAGCGACAGAGACGACGTCGGTGAACATGCCACGCGGCGTGATCGAGGGGGCGGAGACCATGCTGCTGTACTCGGTAATCATCATCTGGCCGCAGACGACTATTGTCGCCTCATGGTTCGGCGCAACAGCGGCGTTGTTGAGCATCGCGTGGCGCATGCTCTGGGCACACCGGGTACTCAGGGACTGAAGGTCCGCTCATCGTCTCTGATTACCGACACGTGCTCGGGGGGTATGCGCAGCACGACACGGGCGCCGGGGACAAACTGCCGGTCGGAACGATCGATCACAGACAGCACCGTCCCGTCCACGTTCATGCGATAGAAGACAAGCCCGCCCCGATACACCGACGACACAACCTCGGCCGCCACGTGATTCCCGGCAAGACGCGGGAGTGACGGGGCGTCTGCGTCCTCAATGGCCGGAAGGATCGCGATGTGCTCGCATCTGATATTCAGCAGCACGTCCTGCTTCGCAGCGTAGAGCTGATCCGGACAGGATCGGACATGCACGGCGCCGAAAGCCGTCTCGGCGTGGGAACTGTCGAGAAGTCGGGCGGGTATCAGGTTTGTGGAGCCGAGAAACTCAGCGACCATTGCACTGACCGGCTGCTCAAACAGCTCAGCCGGACTGCCTTCCTGCGCTATCTTCCCGTCGAACATTACCGCCATGCGATCAGAGAGTTCGATTGCCTCGGTCTGATCGTGCGTCACGCAGATCGTCGTTATTCCAAGGCTGCGCTGTACGGTGCGAAGCAGTGCCCGCATATCATCGCGCAGACGCGCATCCAGGTTCGAAAGCGGCTCGTCGAGCAGGAGCAGCACCGGATCAATGACAACTGCGCGGGCGAGCGCCACCCGCTGCTGCTGTCCCCCGGAGAGCTGCCGGGGAAACCTGCGGTTATAACCGGATAGCTGCACCATCTCAAGGACATCGTTGACTTTCGGACGAGCATCCCTGATACCGGTGCCCCGCATACGCAGCCCGAAAGCCACGTTCTCTTCCACCGTCATATGCGGAAACAGCACGTGCTGCTGAAACACCATACCGATGTTCCTGGCCTCCGGAGGCCTCGACAGCACGGACTCTCCGTCAAAGCGTATATCACCTGCGTCTGGATCGAGCAGCCCCGCGATGAGTCGCAGGAGGGTCGTCTTGCCGCACCCGCTCGGGCCGAGAAGGGTAAAGAAACAACCCGCATCCACGAGCAGATCCATCGCGTGCAGAACCGGATGCGCGTCGTAGCTCTTGCTGACGCCTTCTATGTGTACGCGTGTCACTCCGGGCCTCCCGGTCGCTGAGGGACCGTCACGCTGGCGACCGGCGTCCGGCCTATGCTGCGCCCGTCTCGTGCCAACAGGTCGGAAAGCAGAAGGAACACCAGCCCGGGAATCGACACAATGAGTACCAGACCGGCGGTCGTCGAATCCAGCGGCGCCCCGGACTCGATAAACTGGAACAGCAGGGTCGGCAGCGTCTCGATGCGCCCCCCTGAAATGAGAAAGGTCAGCAGAAAGACATTCGAGCTGATGAGGAAACCGAAGAACAGCGCCGTCAGTAGACCCGGCATGATCAGGGGAAGGACGACGTAGCGCAACACCGAGATCCGGTCTGCGCCGAGCGTTCGCGCCTGTTCCTCGTAGGCGATGTCGAGATTCTGAAAGCTTGATGTCAGGATGCGCACCGCGTAGGGCACCGTCGGTACCAGGTGTGCAAGGACGATGCCGACGTAGCTCCGGGTGATACCGAGGCGTATGAACAGCATCAGCATGCCGATGCCGACCGCGATCTGCGGAACGATCACCGGCACGAGCAGGAAGAACTCCACCGCTTCCTTCCCGGGGAAGTTGTACCGGGCGAGCACCCGCGCGGCGGGCAGCGCAATGAGCGTGGCCAGAAAGGCGGTCGCGACACCGATTCCGACCGTGTTCGCAAAGGCCGGGCCGAGTCCGGAAACCGGTGAAAAAAGATAGTCCCAGCCGACCGGAAACGGAGTCGTACCGCGAGCCTCCCACATCCACATTGAGGGCAGCACGTCGGGCCAGTGCCAGCGGAAGGAGAACGAGGCCAGAATGAGCGGAATGAAGGGAAGCGCGAAAAGCGCGGCGGCCAGCACCAGCGCGATCTGTCCGAAGTACTGTTGACGCTTCACAGGCTGCCCCGCGATCGTTCCCACCGCCGGTATGCCCGGAGATACAGAAACAGAACGACCCCCGAAAAGGCGGTTATGACCATGACGTAGGCCATGGCTTCGGGGCGACGCTGCAGATTCGGAAGCTGGTACCGCCGCAGCGCTTCAACCGGCAACGTGCCCGGGTAGCTCGCCCCGAGCAGATAGGGTATCTCGTAACTCTGGAAATTGAACGCGAACACGAGCAGCGATGAGGTCACAATACCGGGCATGATACGAGGCAGCACCACATGACGAAAAGCCCGCCAGGGGCCGGCACCGAGTGTCCGGGCCGCCTCGCGATACTCCGGACCCATGCCGGCGAGTACCGACAGCACGACAATGAATACGAAGGGGATCTGCTTGAACAGATACACCAGCATGATACCCCACCCCCCGGCGCCGAAGAGAATACGTGGGAAATCGCCGGTGGATGTAATAACACCGAACAGATACAGAAGTCGTGCTATCAGACCACCGTTTGAGAAGAGCGCGACGACGAGAGCAGCCCCGACCAGATAGGGAACCACCAGCGGCAGCCGGATAAAAAAGGTCAGGAAACGTGAACCACGCATGCGGACCGAAGCGGCCACCGCGAGCGCTGTACCGACGACCGTCGACAGGACGGTCGGGACCAGCGCGTAATACACGGTATACCAGAGCGCAGCCTGAAACCTGCGCGACCCGAGGACCGCGCGATAGAAGCGGATGGTCAGAAACTCCTGCACACCGAACATCGGCGCGTGGCCGAAACTCTGCACGAGCGCAAGAAGGAGCGGTCCCACAAAGAGCAGCAGCAGCGTGAACACTGCAGGAGCCAGACCGAGGACGATTGCACGAGCGTCCTTTGACCGCCTATTCAACCGCAGACCTCCAGGCCTCTTCGACGATATCGGCGAACGCGCGGCGCGACCGCTCGGCGATGTACTCGAGCCAGACCGCATCGATGATATCAACCAGACCCGCATTCACGTTCGGCGCCTCGCGTGCGGCGAGATCAGCAGCGCGAACCCCTCTGAGATCGGGTGCGGCCGCCGCGAAGCGATCCTGCATGGCCGCGTCGAGCAGCGGCACATCAAGCCCGGGTGCGTATCCGATCTCTACGAGTTTGGAGAGATGGCTTTCGGGTGATGAAAGAGCATTCACGGCCACGAGAGCCGCTGCAGGGTTCGGAGCGTTTGAGGGGATCGCGAGAAAACTCTTGTCGGTGATCATGCCGGTTTCGGGGAAGATGATGTTCTGCACCGTCTGCGGGTACAGACCAGAGCGTATGTCGCGGTCGACGTCGTAGACGCCAAACTCCATGTCAAAGTCGACCTCGCCGCTCACGAAGCGTGACTGCAACGCCGACGCCGTCGCGGGATAGATCGGCTGCCCCGGTCTACCGTCCTCGCCGCCGCCACCGAGGACGAAGGGCTCCACCCGCCTGAGCCAGTCGAAGGCAGGCTCCATGAGTCGAGCGAGCTCGGCCGGATCGCCGTCTGCAGGGTCAGCGAGGAAAGGCTCGAAGGTCGTCCCGTCGGGATTCATTTCGTACATCAGCGTCTGCACAAAGGTCGTACCTATGTAGTGGGGCGGCGCGACGTAGGAGAACCGGCCAGGGTTGTCCCGCATCCAGCCCTCGAGTTCCGCGAAGGAAACCGGAGCCTCGTCTGCTGCGATCCTCGCCGTATCGATGCGGAAGATGAACTGAAACGCCGCCCAGGGCATCTCCGCCCCGTCTGTCGGGGTGCCGAAATCAAAGAGATTCACGTTCGAGCGGAGGTCATCCGGGTCAAGAAAGAAGTAGCGCGCATTCGGGAGCCTCGGCGCAAAGCTTCCGAACAGCAGTCCGCGATCGCGGAGGATCCTGAAGTTCTCACCGTTTATCCAGACCAGATCTACCGTGCCCTGCCCGAGGCCGCGACCCGAAGCGTCGTCGGCCAGAATAAGGTTTACAGCGTCCGCCGTATCGCTACGCCTGAGATTCAGGCTGATGTCGAAGGCCTCGATCGCGGGCCGCGCCGATGACTCCATCCACGCGTTCAGCGCCTCACTGCCGCCCCAGTGGAAGAACTCCACCTCGCCTTCGTCGGCAGCGCGTGCAAGGACATCGTCCCAGGCGAGTTCACCGGCAAGAAACGCATCCCGGAACGCAGCCGCATCGGCGGCGTCTTCCCCGGATCCGTTTCCGCAGGCCGAAAGTATCGTAAGGAACAGCAACAGGATTACAGCAGACAGACTACGCACCGTGAGCACCTCGGTTGGAAGAATAGCGAACACAGACAGATGAATCAAGCTTTTGTGTATACAAATATCCGGCAGGCAGCAAAGACGCCTGCCGGTCGCGACACCGCGTTAAAGGTGCCACAGCAGCAAAAAAAAGGCTACCGGCGAAGAAGCCGGCAGCCCTGTGGTTTACACGAAGCGAGGCGGGTTGGATGGGTTAGCGGATGTTCTGAAACAGGTTATCGTCTGCTCCGTCATTAATCGCGCGAATCCGCCAATCCATACCACTCTGCTTCATAAAAAACCTGACGTTCGACAGAGGTGTACTGTCTCCACCCCCGAGGTTCACACGTACAGTACCTGTTCTACGAGTCGCGCCTCCGAATCCGGTCACATCGCCCGTTGACACAAGCGTCCACGTATAACTTTGTGCGTTATCGGCATTGAATATAGAGGTCCTCCAGAACTCAGCACTTGCCTGATCCCCACTTTGTGCATCAGGGTGCAGATGCGTGCTTACAATGTTTTCAACCTTGGCATTGTCGCCCGACGAACCGTCTAACTGAGCAAGATCACTCAAAAAATCATTTATCCGAGCATCCATCAACTGATCCGGATTCGGGCACGCAGTAATAAACGCCGCAACGATGATCGCACCCAGGATAAGACGAAACTTTACTCGGGAAGGGGTCTGGTTTTTGTTTCTCATGGTCATGTATCTCCTTTGATACCTCAGAGGTCCGCCGGCACGAGCCACGGTACGACGGACTCTTCGAACAATGCCAGGGCCTGACTATGCACGCTCTGATACGCGATCCAGTCCGGATGATTGGGCTCCATGACGTAGGTCGACTTGAGCAGGCTGTACATGCGCCCGAAGACGTGGCGGCGTAAGCTGACCGTCGAAAGCGCCCAGTACCGCACGTTGAGAAAGCGTCGAGGTGTAGCACGCTCAAGTGGTCTCACCACCTCTTCCCGGAACTCGTTTGCGGCTTCCTGGCCATCAGCCTCGAATATTCGGGTTGCCTCCGCCCGCGCTTCGGCAAGCTCTTCTCGCAGCGGCTCGTACTCCGCGACGGCCGTGTTGAGTTCCCGCACGAGTTCCTGCATGCGCCGGTAGGCGCCTTCCGCTGCGGTTACGGGGTTTGCGAGCAGCGCTTCCTGCCGGCCGCCGTTCCAGCCGGAGAAGTCCATAGCGCCTCGGAGCACCTCAAAGGGTTCTCCGGGGGCTTCTCCGGTGCGGACTTCGACGGCGAAATCCTCGCTGACTTCCACTTCTTCCCCTTGCGCGGTGACGGCGATGCGTCCGCTTTCGACGAGGAAGAGGCTCGATCCGTCATCGCCCGCGAAAACGGTGAAGACCGTTCCCCGGACACCGGCGACGGCGTTGGCGCTCTGTATACGCGGCTGCCGACCGGTCAGCACGTTGAATCGGTAGGTGACCGCACCACGGCTGTTCGAGAAGCCGGTCTGGGTTTCGCCTCCATCATCATAATCCTGAAGGCTGAATACCGAGTTCGATGACACGGTAATGGAGTTACCATTGGCCAGCTGCAGTTCCACAACGTCGCCGCTTCCGGTTATGACGCTGTCACCACCGCGAACCGGGTCACCAAAAAACAGGTCGTTCAGGCGACCCGCGGCACTGCGCAGTTCAGGGAAGCCTTCGACGTAGACGGCTTCTGCGTCCCGCGCAAGAAGCGACGGTGCAATAAGAAGCAGAACCGCGATTATGGCTACACCATGGTATCGTGGTCTCATAATGGCCCCCGTATTCCGTAGATGAGTGGCATGCCGTCACGCTGTCCTCCTAACAGGAGGTCCCAGGTTGCCTGACGAGTCTGCACCCGCACGACCGCCGATCCTTCAGGTAGCCGCCGACTGAAGTAGGACTCCATTTCGAGCCCGCTCCCGTAGCTTCGGTAGGTATGTTCGTTCACGGGCGAAATGCCAATGATCTGCCCACCGGGAAGCGCCCAGCCTGCGGCAATCATGTTGCGCCACATGACGTAGACGTCATTAGAAGGCTCGATGATTTCGCTGTCGAGGAGAAACGGACGGCCTGACTGCTCGAGAAGCGCTTCGGCCTCTGCGGCGTTCACGAAGGCGATGAGTTCTTCCACGCGAGCTTCCTGCTGGGCAGGCGGAACCGTGGCACAGGCAACGACGAACACGAAAATTGTACTGACGACAAGCGCGGGAACGCGGAGTGCCCGCACCACAGGTATGTGCTTCATATGTTTCAGATTGTAGTCCCTGATCGGTCAAATTACAACGAAGCGTCGAAATTCACGCCGAAATCGCGTCCACGGCAAGGTCATCGTGATCGGTCACCTGATGAATCCAGCGCCCGGTAATCACGCGGCGGACAATGAGGATGAACTTGCCGATTTCTTCGACCTGCACCACCGCCAGCACGAGGTAGATCGGCCACCCCAGGACCAGCCCGGTGACCGCGGCGAGCGGCACGCCCAGGCCCCAGAGCATGACCCCTTCGGTGACCATGGCAAAGCGGGTATCGCCACCACTTCTCATGATGCCGACAACGCCGTGCAGGTTCAGCGACTTGATCGGTACCACACAGGCGATGACCAGAAGCATGCGGGTTACATCGTTTCTGACCGAATCGCTGACTTGATAGAACAGCGGCACGAGCGGAGACACGGCGGCAAGCAGCAGGCCGAATCCGACACCAAAAAGAGGAGCAAGGATGATGAAGCGATGTGCGTCACGGGACGCCTTCCCTGTGCTCCCCGCTCCTATATCGTTGCCGAGGATTACTGCGGCGGCGCCGGCAGAGCCCATGAAAACGACGAAGGTCAGCCGGATGACGGTTTCTGCGATATTGCTCGCGGCCAGCTGCGCGGTGCCCATGCGGGCGTAGACGAGCGTGTACATGGTCATGCCGCCCGACCAGAGTATTTCGTTGATAACCACCGGTGAGGTGATGGTAAGAAAACGCCTGGTCAGCGCGCGGGTGGTGGCGAGGTAGTCCCGGAAGGGTCCAACGAGCGGATGCTTGCGTCTGATCATCGCACCGATCAGCAGGCCTGCTTCGAGTCCACGCGACACGGTCGTGCCGACTGCAGCCCCGAGCACACCGAGCGCGGGAAAGGGGCCGACACCGAAAATCAGCACGTAGTTGAGCAGGGCGTTGATTCCAAGGGCGATGACGGTCATGCGCAGCGGCAGCCTGACTTCACCGCTTGCCCGCAGCGCAGATCCGAGGACGACCGTGAGCGCGGTAAAGAGGTAACTCGGCGCCACCATGCGTACATAGCCGATCCCGAGTGCAATGACTTCATCATCCATCGTAAACAGACCGAGCAGAAAAGCGGGAACTGCCGTCACGACGGCTGCAGCGATAAGGCTCCCGGGGATGGCAATGAGCATGGCGAGCCCGAGGCTGCGACGGATGCCAGGTATGTCACGCTTGCCCCAGTACTGGGCAACGAAGACGGCCGACCCGCTGCCAATGCCGAAGAGAAAAAGCATGACGAGAAAGAAGATCTGGTTTCCCAGCGCAACCGATCCGATCTGCACTTCGCCGAGCTGCCCGACCATGAGGGTGTCGAGCAGGTTCAGAGCAGTGACCAGACCGTGCTGCAGCGCTATAGGCCAGCCTATGGTGAAAAGGGTCGCGAAGAAGACGCGATCGGTAAACATGTCAGTGAGAAATTTGGAACGTCGCATACCGTGCTGAATGGCCGGGCCGGCCTAGCTGCTCCTCACAGGTGGTTTACGCCGCACCGGGAGCACGCTCGGGGAGGCGGCGTCAACCGAAGATCGCGCGTTCCGGGCCATGCGGTAGAGTTCGGTCTGTGCGTTGATGCGCTCATCGCTCCCGGACGCTTGTCGCCGGGTATACGAGCCGTCGGAGTGCAGTTCAAAGGCGTTGGTGTTGTCGCTCAGATGGAACTCGAGCATGCGCAGGATCTGGGCGCGGAGAACCGTGTTTTCGACCGGAAACAGCAGCTCAACACGCCGTTCCAGATTCCGTGCCATCCAGTCCGCGCTTGAGAGGTAGACCTCGGCGTTTCCGCCGTTGTTAAAATAGAATATGCGCGCGTGCTCGAGATAGCGGTCCACGATGCTGACCACCTGTATGTTCTCGCTCATGCCCTTCACACCCGGCACGAGCATGCAGATTCCCCGGACGTTCAGCTTGATTTCCACGCCGGCACGCGACGCGTCGTACAGGGCGTCGATAACCTCGGTATCGGCGAGGCTGTTCATTTTCGCGACGATGCGCCCCCCGCCCTCGCTTCGCGCGCGTATCGCTTCGCGCTGTATGAGCTGCAGGATGCGCTGCTTGAGGGTAAACGGGGCCATCTGCAGTCGGGTGAAGGTCGGAATCGCCGAATAGCCGGTCAGGGCGTTGAAGAACTGACCGACCTCGTAGGCGATCTCATCATTACAGGTAAAAAGCCCGAGGTCCCCGTACAGGGTCGCGGTCTTTTCGTTGTAATTCCCGGTTCCGAGGTGGACGTATCGCCTGATTCCTTCGGTCTCGCGCCGCACAATGAGCATGGCCTTCGCGTGCACTTTCAGCCGCGCCACGCCGTACACCACGATGACGCCAGCACGCTCAAGGCGTTCGGCCCATTCGATGTTCTGCCCCTCGTCAAAACGGGCCTTGAGTTCGACTAGCGCGGTGACCTGTTTACCCCGCTCGGCGGCGTGGGTCAGGGCCTTTACGATGGGGCTTGAACCGCTGGTACGATAGAGTGTCATTTTGATCGCGAGGACCTTCTCGTCGTCGGCAGCCTCCCGCACCATGCGAACTACCGGCGAGAAGCTCTCGTACGGGTGACTCAGGAGCACGTCGCCGCGCCGCACACTCTCAAAGGGTGACTCTTCGGCGTCAAAGGCCGGACTCTCGCTCACCGGCCAGGGTTCAAAGCGATAGTCGTCGAACCCTTCGATATCGGCGAGGTCCATAATTGCCTTCAGATCCAGCGGCTGGGGAATCTCGTAGACCTCTTCCTCGTGAACGTCGAGCGCCGCAGTCAGAAGCGCCCGCAGGCGTTCACTCCTGCCGCTGATCGAAAGCCGGACAGGGTTTGAAAACTGCCGATGCTCGAGCACCTGTTCCATGGCCTGCACAAAGTCTTCGTCACGTTCTTCATCCACCGAGAAGTCCGCATCCCGGGTGACCCGGAAGACCAGATGCTCGGAGACCGTGAACCCCGGAAAGAGCGCCTCAGCGTGCTGTATGATCGCATCCTCGATAAAGGAAACCGTGGTCGTGCTGGTCTTGTCAGGGATGTAGATGATCCTCGGAAGCGCCGGTGGAATCTGCACCAGGGCGATGCGTTCGGCATCGGCTGCCTCATCACCGTCGGTCCCGATAAACTCGGTATCCTTGCGTGGCGTCAGAAGGAAGGCTGCCGAAAGGCGCATGTTTCCGGCATAAGGTATGGGCTCATCACTTCGACAACGGACCGGTGTTAGCACGGGGAGAAACTGCTCGCGAAAGAGCTGTGCCACGTAGGAACTGTGCTCCGAGTCCCAGTCATCGGGTCCGCGTACGACGATCCCGGCTTTCGCCATAGCGGGAAAGATGCGTTCGTGAAGACATTCGTAGGTGATTCTGATGAGCTCGTGAACACGACGCGAAATCTCCCGCAGCTGTTCGCGCACCTTGATACCATCCGGTCCCGACACCCCCGCCTGTTTGCGAACCTGCCGTTTCAGCCCGGCAACTCTGACCATGAAAAACTCGTCGAAGTTGTTCGCGACGATGCAGAGATAGCGCAGGCGCTCGAGCACCGGGATGTTTTCATCGAGTCCCATCTCGAGCACACGGGCGTTAAACTCGATCCAGCTGAGTTCACGGTTAAAATATCGTTCGTCTGTTTCCGGGCGAGGCTGCCGTCCGTACTGCGTTGTCTGCGTCATATGAGTTTCACCGTGTAGCCGAATGCGTCTGCCATCATATCACCTTTCAGCTGCACACCGAAGCGCTCCACGGTGATATCTCCGGAATACTCGCCGTGCAGCAGAAGATCGGCGCCGGCGATTTCGATCTTGACCGAATCGACCCGCTGGCTGTGGCTGCGGTCAAGCGCATCCGCGACCCGCAGAAATGACGCGAGTTTCAACACAGTAAGCCGGTGCTCGCGTCGTAGAGCCGCGAACTGGGAATGGCTTGCCTGTGGCGTCGACTTCCGGTGATAGCGCACGAGATTCGAGATAATGCGTATGTCCTCCCGGGAGAAGCCGAAGATCTCGGAGTTAGCCACAATATACTGGCTGTGCTTGTGGTGCCCGCTCGAACGTATGTAGTTACCAATATCGTGGAGCAGACAGGCAACCTCGAGCAGAAGCCGGGCGTGCTCATCGAGCCCGTGTTCCTCGGTCATCTGATCAAAGAGCGACAGGGCGAGTTTTGCGACATGACGCGCGTGCGGCTCATCAAAATGGTACTTCCGGCCCAGACTCAACGCGCTTTCGATGACCTGCGAGTAGAACTGCGTCTCTACCATGCGGTTGGAGCCGAGCGCGAAAGTCATGAGCACTCCTTCGCGTATGCTCACGTCGGGCACGATCAGATACTCGGCGGCTGTGACCTCGAGAAAAAACTTGTAGACCAGGAGGGCGGGAATCAACGCTTCTGCCTCCTGGTAGGTGATCGCAAGCTCGGCCACGCATTGATCTATGCTGAGTTCCTGCAGCCCCGCGATAAACTCGCTGAAAGCCTCGCGGGTAATCGTCGTAAAATCTTCCTCGCGGCGCTCACCCGCGTGCAGGGCTGCGACACGCGCGTCACCGCCGACTGCGACAAAGAACCGGACCCGGCTCAAGTCGAACTCGCTCTCGAGAACCTCCTTTGTGACGCGCACATTCTCGCGCAGGTAACTCTCGATCTGTTCGGCGGTATCCCAGCCGGGATGTATCTGCTGCTGTATACGCACCGTACCGATGCGCAGGCTGTGGGCGCTGACCATTTTGCCCCGGTTCAGGATCATGAGCTCGCTCGTCCCACCGCCGACCTCGAGAATCAGTGCGCCGGATCGCGCAAACTGCGGTCGCATGTGATTGATCGCATTCTGTACGGCGACGTAGGTGAGATGATTCTCTTCTACACCTTCTATAACATTGATCCGCATGCCCGTGCGTATGAACATGCGGTCTATGAAGGTATCGCGATTGCGGGCTTCGCGTATGGCGCTGGTTGCAATGACCCGTATATGACGCGTTTCGATTTCCCAGCCATCGAGCATTTCGCGGAAGCCACGCAGGATCTCTATGGTCTGAAGCATGGTCTCGCGACCGACGAGGCCGGTCGTAAAGACATCCCTGCCGAGGGCAACGGGACGTTGTGCCCGGTCAAGACGTTTCCACGTGCCGTCGGTGTGAACCTGGGCTACGATCACCCGGATCGCTGATGAGCCGATGTCTACGACGGCAACCGTGCGACCCTTCGAAGCGGGCTCGCCTTTGACTTTCGCCAGCGGAAGGCGGTCACGACTCACTCGCGACTCCCAGAGCTTCGTTCAGCGCGAGGGTTTTTGTAGCGACGGCTGCTGCTCCGATGACAGCCGCGTCGTCGGCGAGGCCCGCAGCGATGACCTTCACCTTTTTGACAAGCGCAGCCATCGCGTGCTCGCGCATCGACGCTTCTGCCACCTTCAGATAGGACTTGCCGAGTTTTTCGACAAGACCACCGCCGATGACAATGGCTTCGGGATTGAAGATGTTCACACAACTCGCCATGCCTATTCCGAGCCACCACGCAGCGTTGTTGACGAGCTCGATTACCGCCTCCTCGCCCGCGTCGATTGCATCGGCAAACACGCTTGACTTCATTTTCGAGATATCGGTTCCTGCCTGCTTCGCAATGGTCGGTGACTTGCCCGCCGCGACGAGCACAGCTGCTTCACGAGCCATGGCCCCACGGGAGGCGAGCGCTTCGAGGCACCCACGGTTCCCGCAGCCGCACAGGCGGCCGCCTGGCTGCACCGTCATATGACCGATTTCACCGGCAGCACCGGAAACGCCGTAATAGAGTTCACCGTTGAGAATCATGCCTCCGCCGAGTCCCGTCCCCGGGAACAGGCCGACCACGTGTTTAAAGCCCTGCGCGGCGCCGGCGACAAACTCACCGTAAAGCCCTGCGTTGACGTCATTCTCGAGCACTACCGGAATCCCCAGCTTTTTGGAGAGCAGCTTCGCCAGCGGCAGTTCCTGTACGCCGAGGTTCGGCGGATTGAGGAGCGTACCGGTTTTCAGATTGATGGGACCCGGAGCGGCGACTCCGAGGGCAGCGACATCCTTTGCGCTGATCCCGGCCTCCTTGAGACAGCCCTCCACGCAGGAAACCATGCGGTCTACAAGATCCTCCGGCTTATCGATTTCCTTTGTCTTTTTCTTGTTACGGGCCGTGACCGAGCGGCCATTTTCAACCAGACCACAGAGCATCTTCGTCCCGCCAAGATCGAATCCCAATACCGGTTTCGTGTTGATAGACATGGATTCATTGTACCGTGCTTTCCGGCAGCGAGAAAGACGTTGTCGGCGGATATCCACCCGTAGTAGCCTCATATACCCATGAAAGACGGAACACAGAGCCACGGCGTCGTCATCGGACGATTCATGCCACCACACAACGGACACCGCTATCTGCTCGATTTCGCCGCCGGTTGCGTCGATCGGCTGTCGGTGCTCGTCTGCACCATGCAGTCGGATGGAATCGACGGCGCATTGCGCTATGGATGGATGAAAGAGATGTTTCCGAACATCAACGTCCTCCACATGACCGAGGAGAATCCCGAAGCGCGCAAGGGAAGTCCGAACAGTTACCAGATCTGGGCAGATGCGGTGCTGCGCTACGCAGGTCCGGTCGATTACGTGTTTGCAAGCGAAGACTACGGCTTCCGCCTCGCTGAGGAACTCGACGCCTCCTATATACCTGTGGACCCTTCCCGGCGCGCGTTTCCGGTGAGCGCGACCATGGTCAGACGCAACCCCATGGGGTCATGGCCCTTTATTCCAAGCTGCGTCAGGCCCTACTTTGCCCGCCGCGTCTACGTGCTCAGCGAACAGCCGGGAGAAAGTGATGCGCTGCTCGAACACCTCGCGGACCACTTTCGCACCGTGTACGCCGGCGATTATCTTGCGTATCACGCCGAGCGCACCGGCAGCACCGTCATTGACCCCGGCTTCGCCGTTCGCGCTCAGATCGCGACTGAGAACGCGATCGCAAAGCAGGCAGACAGGATTCTCCTGAGCGCGACCGATCCGGTACACGTGTGGATGCGGCTGAGAGCGATGGCCGAGGGTGGCGGGGCTACTGGCGCGGGCGGGGCTACAGCGGCCGCCCTCGGTGAGCCGCCGAAGCCGCGCCCCTTAAGCGAATGGGCGCGCCATCGCTACCTCATTAATCCGCCGAAGGATGCAAGCACGGCCACGGTGTACGACCCCGCCCGGCTGCCGGTTCTCGCCCGGACGCTCGAGTTTCTCGCCGAGCAGGGCGTGGACGTGCG
>RECN01000080.1 GCA_007694005.1 Spirochaetaceae bacterium | reverse complement strand
GTGCCGAAAGCACGCCCGCGTACATCTGGTTCCCGCCGAACTGGACCTGGCGTCGTCCCATTCCGAGCGTGCGGGTTGGATTCGGAGGAAGGACTATATGAACGCTGAAGATTTCGACAAAAAATTCGACGCAGGACAAGAGGACATCATCGATGATCTTGATCTCTCGACAGCTCGCCGAGTAAACCAGGAACACAGGCGTATCAACGTCGATTTTCCGGCGTGGGTCGTCACGGCACTTGATCGCGAGGCGGCTCGCATTGGTGTCACTCGCCAGTCAATTATCAAGGTCTGGACGGTTGAACGCCTCAAGGCGGAAACTGGCGGATCGGTGAACGACTCGTAAAAGGGGCTATTTCGGTAACTCACCAGGAGTCGCGCTTATACCGAACTTGGCGAAGCGGTGACGGTCGGGATCGTTCCTCTGAATCAGCTCCCCTACTCAAATTCGATCCGGAGTATCCCGCCGTCCCGGGGGCGCGGATTCGCCCCGGCAGATAGAGTGTCATGATTACGCATACTCGAACACAGGCGTATCAACCACTCGGTCAGGTTTTCGATTACTGCTAATTATCTCGTGAATATGTTCGACGGTCTCCGGCGCGAAGAACTCTTCACCCGTTTCCTGGCAGATACGAGCAGGCACATGCTCAATGACATATCGGCGAAATATTCATGTCCAAAAGGAGCTTCATCCGCCGGCCGCCATAACCTTTTGTTCGTCAGCCCGCCCTTCCCCGGGCGCAGGCCTTTGTCAATGCGGCTGTAGCCGTTAAAAGCGTACGTCGTTGCGGGTCGAACCGGAACCCTCAACAGCAGCAGCAGCACACGTGTCCGCGTTGGAAGACGCGAACGCCACGTTCGATGGGTTAGCCACTGGAAGCGCCGTGAACCGGGTTCTGCCTGGCGCCGGGCAACTGCTCCTTGCTTGCCGGCAACTGAACGAGTTCCCGATCACGTTGGGCAAGCGGCTGGCGCCGGTCAGCTCCCTGTTGGCCCGTCGTAGGCGTGCACGCCGAGTTGGCGCAGAAACTGTGCGTGCGAGCGTACTCGCGCAAGGTGTTCGGAGAACTCCTGGTCGTTCATATCTGAGGTCGTGCGCCAGAGGTTCGCTGCGAGAGCCGCGGCTCTCGGATACACCATGTATTCGGCCTGTCTGCCGTAGCGGACACGTTCGGTCCAAAGATTGCCCTGCGCGCCGAGCACACGTTCCGGATGTCCGGGTTCGAATCGGCAGGTGTCTGCTACCGTGCAGACCCCAAGCCATCCCGGTTCTTCCTCGGAGTCCGTGTGTTTATGGTCAAAGTAACACGCGTGCTTCGTGGGGCACACAACGACCTCGTGTCCGGCTGCGATCACCGTTTCCCGATACGAGATGTCTCGCCAGCACATGACCGACACGGGCTCGGTGAGCCCTCCGTCGAGTATTTCGTCCCATCCGATGGCACGTCGGCCATTCGCACGTATCGTTCGTACTGCCGTATCCATGATATGTCCGTGCAGACGAGCCGCATTGTCAGACCCGAGTTCGCGGAGTTGTGACTGGCACGCTGCACATTCCTGCCAGCGGACGGTCGGGCATTCATCTCCCCCGACATGAATGTATGGTCCGGGGAACAGACCGCACAGTTCGTCGAACACGGTGCGTACGAAATCGTGTACCAGTGTGCTGCCCGCGCAGAGTACGTCTTCGAAAATACCCCATCTCGTTGATACCGGCAGTGCGTCTCCCCGGCAACTGAGCTCCGGTATCGCGTGAATCGCGGCACGGGTGTGCCCGGGAATGTCTATCTCGGGAACGACGATCATGCCCCGGCGTGCTGCATGGGTAACCACATCCATGATTTCCGAGGGCGAGTAGAAACCTCCGTACGAGCCGTAATGAGTTGTTCCGTCGTCGCGCCACGCGCCGCGTTCATTCAGCTGTGGAAATGCCTCCGACGGAACGCGCCAGCCCTGGTCGTCTGTCAGATGCCAGTGAAACACGCTCATGCCGTGCAGTGCCGCAAGGTCAATATATCGCCGAACGAACTCCGGGCGAAAGAAGTGGCGTGCACAGTCGAGCATGACACCCCGCCACGCGAAACATGGACGTCCGGAAGCAGCAGCCGGGCACAGGCGAACGGGCCCGTCGACTTCGTGTGCCTGCTCTCGGGCGAGTACCTGCGTCAGATACGCGATCGCGCGCATCGCACCACGAAAGCCTGTTGCGTGAACGCGAATGCGTGCGTGTGGTTCGTTCGCACGACATTCGAGAGTCCATGTTTCATCATCGGTCCTGAGTTCACTGAGAGCCGCATCTGTACAGGGGTTTCCTGACACGGCAATGGTGATATCCGCCGTATCCTGGTCTGTAGAGACCGTGCAGTGCAGGGGCAGAAAGGTTGACAGAAATGAAGCCGCGGCCTCCGGGCATTCACCGGGCCCGTGAATCGCAAGTGTCTGTGGTATCCGGACGGTCTTTTCGGTCGCATGAACGGCGAGCGTGTCGGGTGCCGGGATTGTCTGTGCCCAGCTGGAGGTGTCGTGTGTCATAGATGGCTGTACAGGCTATCGGAGCAGGGAACAGGATTCAAGTCCGTTTCCGGTTGACATAGTGAACGTGTAGTGTTACACATAGGTTTGTAGGAGTTACAACTAACTAATGACTGAGTTAAATCGGCATCGATACGAAAACGCTGTGCGTGTTCTCGAGGCTCTCTGGCGAAACCCTGCCATGAGTCGTGCTGATCTGGCTCGTAACCTTCGACTCGATCGTTCAACGACTGGCTCCATTATCGATTTTTTTCTGAATGCAGCCCTTGTGTCGGAAACACACGCTGATCCGAAAGCAGTGTACAGCCGACAGGGGGGACGCCCTCCGTTGCTGGTAGAGCTCAAAACAGACCGTTTCCATTCCATTGGTGTCGAGCTGAAGCCGAACTCGGCAACGGTTCTGGTGACGGATTTGGGCGGAAATGTCGTGTGCGAAAAGGCGTTTCGACTGGGCCCGCGAATCGAAACGAGGGCAGTCGATCTCGCGAAGCATATGCGTGAACTGTATCGCGACATGGTATCCGCCTCATACGCAACACCGATTCACGGGATCACATCAATCGGCATTGGCGTCAGCGGTATCGTGTCTCCCGACGCGCAATCGATTGAGTTCAGTCGTGAGCTTGGAATCCGGACATCGGTACCGTTTGGCACGCTGCTTCAGGAACATATGGATGTTCCGGTCTGGTTGTTTGCTGACGCAGACGCCTGCGCACTCGCTGAACTGGAGTACGGCAACCGACGGGTAGATGACCTCTTGTTTGTGCTCGCGAAGCTGGACCCACCGACGTTTCGGGCCGGGCTCGGTATTGTGCTTGACCGCAACCTCAGAACGTCGCATTCAGGGGTCGGACGTGAGTTCCGTTCACCGTTCGTTTCACCGGAGTCAAGCGAGCAGTTCGCGGTAGCTGACGACTTCTCGGCCGGGTCGGTAGATCCCAGTGCTGCGAGAATACAATATTCTGACGAACTTGCAGTCTCGATTGCGTTTCTTGTTCACGCACTTGACTTGCGGAATGTCGTTCTTGGTGGGGACCTGGGAGGCGAAGAGTTCGAGCTGGTCTCCGAGCGTATCGGACAGCATGTACGGACGGACACGGTACGAGCTGACCATCAGCCACTTGAGTTGTGGCCGTCGAGCAACACGCATAGTGCAGTCGCTCTTGGCGCCTCCGCAGGAGCGCTGCGCGAGCTGTTTTTTACCCACCGGTTTCCTATCCCCGGAATTGCGACCCGCGACACGGTGAGGCAGGCATGAACAACACAGGTTTTCGTCACGGTCTGGAGAATTTCGCTGGAAAAGGCACGGAAACCAAGAAAATCTATCGAGTATCCGGCGGCATACGCTCCGTAGAGACACTGTCGAACCTGTACACCCGGCTTGCAGGGAAACGAGTCGCCGTACTCACGCATCCAGCCGCTGTCGACGCCGAGTTGACGCATAGCGTCGAACGCCTCGTGCGCTGGAACGAGTCGCGGCCGGCATCACGTCGGTTCACGCTGACGGCACTATTCGGTCCTCAGCACGGGTTCGCCGGTGAGCGACAGGACAACATGATCGAGAGTGATGATACGTACGATGCAAACCTCGGTCTTCCCGTGTTCAGTCTCTACGGTTCTACCCGACGCATAACTCGCGAAATGGCCGAGCACTTCGATGTCCTTCTGTATGATCTTCAGGACGTCGGCGTTCGCGTGTACACCTTTCTGACCACGCTTGCCTATATTCTCTCTGACTTCCATACCTGGAACGACAAGGAACTTGTGGTTCTTGATCGCCCGGTTCCGACCGGAAGAACGGTAGAAGGGCTTCTGCTGGAATCGGGTTGGGAAAGCTTTGTCGGTTGTGCGTCGGTGCCGCTGCAGCACGGGCTGACGGTAGGAGAGTTCGCCCTCTGGTATGTTGCTTCGCAGCACCTCGATACTGCGTTGAACGTCGTTCCCATGAGCGCGTGGGTACCTGACGCGAATGAGGCATGGCCAGATGAACGGGTGTGGATTCCGCCGAGCCCGAACATGCCTGGACTCCACACCGCCCGTGCGTATCCGGGCACTGTCATGCTCGAGGGTACCACTATCTCTGAGGCACGAGGGACGACCCGGCCGCTCTCAATGTTTGGTCACCCCGACATCGACTGGAAACGCGTCGTCGAGTATATGCATGACCTCTCGCCAGCCGTGTTTAATGGATTCGCCCTTCGGCCGGTTGTGTTCGAACCAACCTTTCATAAACACGCTCAAAGAGCAGTTCCAGGTTTTGATATGGTGGTCGAGAAGCGGCATTTCGACGCCGCACGATTTCGACCGGTACGGTTTTTTGCAGCACTGTTCCGCGCTGTTGTTCGGATACATCCCGATCTGAAGCTCTGGTCTGATCCTCCTTACGAATACGAGCATGAGCGGTTACCGATAGATCTTATCTGTGGAGGCCCGACGTTTCGCGAGTGGGTAGAGTCTGGCGAATCGTTTCAGACGCTCCACGAGCGAATGCACATTGAAGAGTCGAGGTGGATACAGACAAGCAGTACTGCGAAGATATACGGAGTACCATCATGAGCCAGCCCTGTGTGAATCTCGAGATTGACGGTGTTTCCTGGACTCACCGCTTATTCGTGGACCTTCCGGAAACCAAGCTGACTGCAAATGACGTTCAGATACTCTCGCATCCGGCTGTTGGAGGTGTCGTGCTGTTTGCCCGCAACACCGTCACGGCGGAACAGACCGCAGAGCTTTGCATAAGTATCCGAGAGGTGCGTCAGGATCTCATCATTTCGGTCGATCAGGAAGGTGGGCGCGTGCAGCGTCTTCGTGACGGTGTACAAACGCTTCCGCCTGCGAGCGCGTTCAGACCCCTGTACGAGCAACTACCCGATTTTGCGATCGCGTGCGCACGTTCTGTTGGCATGCTTATGGCATCGGAACTCCTCGGTGTTGGCGTTGACTTCAGTTTTGCTCCTGTGCTCGATATCGACTACGGCCACAACACTGTCATAGCTGACAGATCGTTCGGGACCGATCCACACATGGTTGTCGCGCTCGCCGGTGCGTGGATCGAAGGTGTTCATTCGGCTGGAATGGCCTGCGTCGGTAAGCACTTCCCTGGCCATGGTTACGTATCGGCCGATTCCCATATTGCGCTTCCGCGCGACAACCGCTCGCTCGACGAGCTGGAACACACGTGCCTGCATCCGTTCCGTGCACTCGTACCGCACCTCGAAGCGATTATGCCTGCGCATGTGATTTATGAGAGTTTCGACGACATGCCTGCCGGTTTTTCAAAACGCTGGCACGAGTATCTGAGGACGACGCTTGCCTTTCGGGGAATCGCAATCAGCGACGATCTCGCCATGGCCGGGGCGGCTATAGCAGGAGACATGACTGCCCGGGCTACACAGGCTCTTGGTGCCGGATGCGATATTGTGCTTGTCTGTAACGACAGGAATGGGTTGCAAACGCTTCTGGAAGCTATAGATACGCGTTCTGATACGCGCACCGACACCTCGCGTGTTGACCATCTTGAAACACTGCGCCGTTCCGGGGTTGAGACAGCAGACAACTCGAGCGAACTCAGTCAGGCCCAACATATCGCATCCCTCCTGGTGAAGAAGCAGTACGAACAACTACTCGAATTCGGACGCCCCATGTCATGGGACAAACAATAACTACCGCAAGGTAAGTAAGGAGGTTCGCTATGCGAACTATCACACGTACGATTGTACGAACTTTCGTTCTCCTGCTGGTCATGACCGTACTCATGGCAGCCGGACAACGTGAACAGGTCTCCGAGGAGAGCAACGAGGTCACGGTATGGATCATGCAGCCTGGTTCAGCCACCCTGCAGACCATGCTCGAACGATTCACCGAGGAGTTCGAGGCCGAGTACGACGCTTCAGTCAATCTTGTGTTTCAGCCGTGGGGAACCGCTCACGACGCATTCACGACCGCTATTGCGACCGGGGATGTTCCAGATGTGGCCGAGATGGGAACGACATGGACTCCCGAGTTCGGTGCTATCGGTGCATTTGCACCGCAGGAGATAGACGACCTCTCGCAGTTTATCGAGGCTGTTCTGGAAAGTGGTGCTCCGGAAGGGATCCCGCTGGGAGTGCCCTGGTACGCCGGTGCGCGAGCACTCATATATAACAGGACGGTGTTCGACGAGCTCGGTCTGTCTGCTCCCGAGAACTGGGAAGACCTTATCGTCGCTGGTCAGACCATACGTGCAGAGACGGATATGTACGCGTTCAGTGTAGTCGGTGCTGGGGCGAACCACTTCGTGCTTCCAAAGGTCTGGCAGGCCGGTGGCGAGATTGCTGTTCAGCAGGCGGATGGAAGCTGGGAAGCTACCATTAACAGCCCCGAGGGTGTCGCAGCGTTCGAGTTCTACGTCTCTATGTTCACAGAGTACGGCTTTGCTCCTGCTGGTGCACTAAACTGGACAGTGGCCGATGCACAGACTGCATTCAGAAACGGTGATCTGGCGATGTTCCTTGGACTCGGACCCAACTACGGTGTGGTAACTCGGGACAACGATGCATTCGAGGTGGGTGTCGCGCTTATGCCGGCAGGTCCATCGGGACGCCGTGACACATTTGCTGGGGGGAGCCACCTCGTACGTTTCGCCGGCAGCAGGAACCCTGATCTTGCCCAGGCGTATATCGATTTCCTCGTCCAGGACGAGCGCATCGCCGAGTTTGCAAGCGAAGTCGGATTTTTCCCAGGCACAGTCGAAGGGATTGAGGCGATGGACCTGAATGAGGTTCAGACGGTCTTCGCAGAAATGCTGCTGAATCACAGCCGAAGCTATCCGCCAAACGCGGCATGGGGCCGGTTTGAGGGCGCGCAGCTCTTCACTTCAGCTGTTCAGCGCATGATGCAGGGCAGCGTCGACGCCCAGACGGCGTTGAACGAGGTTGCGCGGGAAATGAACCAGGGGTTCGCCCAGTAACTCACCTTCACACATACCGGAGGGCTCGTATAGCCCTCCGGTGTTCCAGAGGCACCCTATGAGCGGGATAGAGATTACGACACCATTGCATGTACGACGTCGGCTGCGTGGGCGGCGGTTGTTCGAAGCACGCATACTGCCTGCGCTGTTTCTTCTGCCCGCCGGACTATTCGTGTTTGGCCTGACCGTGTGGCCGGTATTTCGTGCGTTTCAGCTCTCGTTTACCGATGCCAATCTCGCAATGTTCACCACCGGCGAGTTCAACTATGTGGGGCTCAACCAGTATGTGTCGGTGTTTACCAGTACGTTTTTTCGGAGCGTTATTCTTCGCACCGCAGTGTTCGGTATTGCGTGTGTTGCGCTGACAATGACCGTAGGTATATCCGTATCGCTTCTTCTGAACCGGGACTTCAAAGGGCGCACAGTACTCGCGATCCTGGTCATTTTGCCCTGGGCAGTGCCGCGGGTCGCCGCAGCGATCGTCTGGCAATGGATGTTCCACGACCAGTTCGGCCTCATGAACTGGCTTCTGTATAGTGCCGGGTTCGAACTGTTCCGTGGTTTTGCATGGTTTAACCAGCCGGTTATCGCGTTCACGGCGATTGCTATAGTTATTGTCTGGCAGAGCTTTCCGTTCATTGCCGTATCGATGCTCGCGGGCCTCCAGTCCATACCGGGCGAAATACACGATGCGGCAATGATAGACGGCGCGGGGGCGTGGCAACGAATCATGAACATCACACTCCCCATGCTTAAGTCGCTCGTGCTCGTGCTGACGGTTATTTCCACCATATGGGCATTCAAGATTTTCGACCAGGTATTTGTCATGACTGCCGGAGGGCCAGCGCGACAGACAGAGCTTCTGGCCATAACAACCTGGCGGGAAGCGTTCACGCAACACAACTTTGGACGAGCCTCTGCGCTGGCCATGGTCATGTTTTTTATTCTCGCCGGGATAACTGCGGTGTATCTGCGACTGATTCGGGAAGAGGAGGCGTAATCGTGAACGCGAATCGTGACTTTATCGGTACGGACCGCAGCACAGCCTATCACCGCATGGCTCGGATCGCATCTCTTACCGGGACCTACTTTGCGGCGATTCTTGTTGGACTGTTCGCAGTGGGCCCGATTCTCTGGATGATCAGCACTGCGTTGAAGCCGAATGCCGAAATCTTTACTCGAACTCCGGTGCTTATACCAAGCACCGTCGTGTGGGACAGATTCGTTATAGTTTTAACCGGTGATTTTGGCCGCTATCTTCTTAATTCCATTATCGTAAGTTTTTCGACTGTTGCGCTCAGCGTTACTGCAGCAGCGATGGCAGGTTGGGTGCTGGCTCGGTATCCGATTCCATTGAAGCGGTATCTGCTAATCCTGATCCTGGGAGCGCAGATGTTTCCGTTTGTCGTCCTTCTGATTCCGATATTTATTCTTGTACGACAGCTCGGCCTTATCGGAACCTACGGCGGACTGGTTCTTGCGTATCTTTCGTTTACCACACCGCTTGTCGTATGGATCCTTCGAGGCTTCTTTCTATCAATTCCGATTGAACTCGAAGAAAGCGCGATGGTCGACGGCGCAACACGAGTACAGGCGTTTCGGAAAATCATTCTCCCGATGGCCCTTCCCGGTATCGCGTCTGCAAGCGTGTTCGGGTTTATCTCTGCATGGAACGAACTCCTGTTTGCACTCTCGTTCAACCGGAACAATCCTTCCATGCATACCCTCCCGGTCGCCCTGCAACAGTTTATCGGCAGGGAAACAACCGACTGGGGCATGATCATGGCAGCAAGCCTCGTGTTCACCATCCCGGTTGTTGTGTTTTTCCTGCTTACGCACAAACATATGACTAAAGGTATGGTCATGGGTGCGGTGAAGGGATAGTTTCGAGCAGTATGAGAGCCATCTATGTAGATGCATTTGGTGAAGGCTTTCGGACCGCCGACGAAATCGCCGATCTTCTGTCCTTTGCCGTGGACGCTGAACTCGACTCAATTGTCGTACAGGTGGTCAGACGAGGTGATGCGTTCGCCAACCGGCTTCCCGTACCACGGGCCGACGGTGATATTCCGGACCCTGATTTCGATCCTTTACACGAGTTGTGTCAGGAATCAGAACGGCACGGAATCGACATTCACGCATGGGTAGCGGTAACACCAATAGCCGTGCTGCCTCCCGGAGAACGGGTTTCCGATACAGTTGACCCGTCTCTCCAGTCGCTTGTGAGTGTATGTCGTGACGGCCGGGACCGTGAGCCGAATGGAGTCGTACATATTGATCCGGGGCATCCTGAAACCGCAGCGCGGTGCGCCCGAATCGCGCGTGCCCTCGTACGGGAGTATCCCGTGGCGGGGGTGAGTCTTGACCGCATACGATATCCAAATGCTCCCGAACCGGACCTGCTGTGGGGGCATAACCCTGTTGCAATGTCCCGATACATCGGTTGCGGTGGAACCGTTGCGGATGCGGAGCAGATGAGTGAGTCTTTTCTGCAATGGAGGAGGGATCAGGTAACCGGTCTTCTCGCGTATGTTCGCGACGAGGTTCATGCGGAACGTCGGTCAGCAGAAATATCTGTGAACGCGGTATGTGCAGAGGGTCTGGAACACGGGTGGCAGTTCAGTCGCGCATATCGAGTACTTGGTCAGGACTGGGCGGGCTGGATCAGGGACGGCGCGGTGGACCGTGTGCTGTTCATGAACTATCGGGGCGATAGCGACGACGCTGATCTGGTGCCAGACGATTACACGGGAGACCGTCAGGAACTGCTGAAGGAGGGGTCTGTTTCGCGGGTCGCGGAGCGCCGTGTCCTTCAGGACCGATTTCAGGAGTGGAACGCGCTGGCCCGCAGTCACACCACGTCGGAACCCGGAGATGTCGGGCCCAGAAGAAGACCGGCACAGGCCATCCCGGCCATTGGTCTGTATCTGAACACGATCGAGCAGACGAACGATCAGCTGCGCCTCTGCCGGGAGTCAGGATTTCGGGGGTTTTGTGGTTTCAGTTATCGCAATCCCAGTCTGTCAGCGCTCTTTGGTGAATCATCGGGCATTGCCGAACGGAATCGGCTGGCCGAGCTGTATCGAAACGAATTACGACGATAGAGCGTGAAAATGAATCAGTCCGGGAAGATTTTCCCCGGGTTCAGAATACCCTTCGGATCAATAGTCCGTTTTATCGACCGCATGATGTCCAGAGCGACCGGATCCAACACCTGCCGCACATACCGCTTGCGCTTATGACCGATGCCGTGCTCACCCGAGATTGTTCCACCGAGCGTTTTCGCGGCATTGTATATGTCCGCGAGGGCTTCAGGAAGGATACTTCTCCAGGTTTCCTGGGTCATGGACTCCGGGCGTATTGGGTTACAGTGCAGGTTGCCATCGGCTGCGTGCCCAAAGCTCGGGATGTGTATTCCGTACTGAACAGCGATTTCGGCCAGCCGTTCCATCATTGGAGCAAGCGCGGCGATTGGCAGGCTAATGTCCTCGAGGCTCTGATCGCTACCCATGCGCTTCAATGCCCACGGTACTTTTTTCCGGATATTCCAGAATCGCTCGTTATCTTCAGCACTACGCTCACGTTCTATGCGGGCACCGAGACCCTCCAGTACCGCAGCAAGCTTCCTCAGTTCGGAATGCACAGTCGTACGGTCGGTTCCGTCAACTTCAAACAGAAGTACAGCGCCTGATTCGCCAATCGGAAGTTCGTCTCCAGTGAGACTGCACGCGGACCGTGCACAGGTCGAATCCATGAACTCAACACTCGCAGGATTGACACCGCTTGAGCGTATTGCTTCCGGGATTGCCGAGATAGCGGTGCGAGTAGAATTGAAGAGGGCCAGCATGGTCTCGCTCGCGTGCGGTCTTGGAAGAAGCCTGAGGTGTATCTTCGTTATGACGGCAAGGGTGCCCTCGGAACCGATGATACGTTTCATGAGGTCGTATCCCGTGACATCTTTCAGACGTTTTCCTCCGAGTGACATTGCCCGCCCGTCAGGCAATACGGCGTCAAGGCCAAGAACGTATGTACCGGTTACTCCGTACTTCACCGCGCGGCCACCTCCGGCGTTTTCCGCGACATTACCCCCAATCGTGCAAATCTCTTCGCTCATCGGATAACCGGCGAAGAACAGGCCGTAGGGTTTGAGTTCAGTGTCAAGATCTCGAGTTACGACACCCGGCTCCACAGTCGCCGTCAGGTTCGACGGGTCGATCTGGAGAATGCGGTTCATCCGTTCCAGCGACAGTACGATTCCTCCCGACACGGGAACGGCACCACCCGAAAGTCCAGTCCCGGCACCACGAGGGGTGACAGGTACACCATATCGGTCCGCTATACGGAGAACGTCCTGAACCTGTTCTGTTGAGTTCGGGAACACGACAACGTCTGGATCATGCGCATATCGCTCATCGGCAATCTGATCGCGGCCGTATTTTTTGACTGCCGTATTCATGTTCGACATGTGGGTAATCAGGTTTTCACGTGTAACGACCCGGCTTAGTGCCTGAATGTACTCGGGAGAATTACTGGTCACGACAATCTCCTTTCAGTGTTCCGTATGGTTTGCTGCGTAACGACGCAGTACACGCGCTACCGGCGATTCTGTTTCCGGCGATGTCGTCCGTTCAATGGTAGTGGCGGAGTTTTCGAGCTCCAGAAACAGTTCCGTACACGACTGCCGGTAGTTCATGCCCGTAATATGTGAAATTATGCGGGTAGCCCGATCAATAAGTTTCTTGTTCGTCGGGCTCACCTGTATCATCCAGTTACTGCTGATGCGACCAATGCGGGCCATGCTCACCGTACTGAAACAGTTAAAAATGAGCTTGACCGCAATGTGCGAAAAAAGATCAAGTCCGGATGACGGAATCCTGAGATCAATGTCTATGTATTCGGCTTCGTTGGAGTGAGTGTGTCCATCTTTATGTCCAATGCTCAGGTATGTGTGCGCTCCGAACTTCTCTCGATAAGAGGAGGAAATTTTCGAAGTGTGACACAGCTGTGCTGCGTCACTTCGAACCGTTGTCCAGACTGCAAGCGATTGTACGGTCTCAACACGACCCATGTCCTCTTCGTTTCCTATCAGATAAGAATAGATTTCCTGTTGATCCAGGAATGGCGGGTGAGAAATCAGGTGCTCCGGGGCGTTCATTTGGGAGTAGTCTGCAGCCTTCCAGTCAAGACCTCGAGGTTCCCGCCCGAGCATGGCTTGCCACGCGTTGAGTGCAGAACGGAACGGATCTTTCGCAAAGCTCCACGCTGCGGGACTTTGGTCATCGTACGCAGGCCGAAACGGCGGGAGCATAAAGGTAGGCGATCGTTCTGTTGTGTCACTGAAGATGTCGAGCAGGTAGTCGGACGCAAAGTACGTCACGAGTCCGTTGTGCTGGTAGCAATCGGCCTCTTGTTCCGAAAGACGGGCGATTGCCCGCACGTTGTCTTCGCGCAGAAGGGCATGAACGATTTCTGTATAGCGATTAATATTCGCAAGTTTCGATTCTGCCGTAGCGCCACAGGTGTTACCGGAGCCAAAGACACATGTGTGCTCAATCGCCGTGCCAATCACAAGCATCGCCAGGGTGGTAGCCTGCATTCTCGTACTGCCGCTTAACGCCATAGGCCCGGAAAAGAGGTCAATCACCGTGACATCGGGATGATCAATGAGTTCGCGTGAACGCTGTATGTGGGATCGCAGCAGGTGCGCAGGGTTATTGAATACGAAAAACACCGTACAGCCGAGCTTCAATGCTTCCGTAGCGGTTCCAATGACTGAAGAGGTTTCTCCGCCTTCGCTGATCGCGATAAGTATGTCTCCTGTTCCCAGCTCCGCGTCGCGAACCTGGCGTGCGCCAAACTCAGCAAAGTCCTCGAAGTTCTCTACAGATCGAATGAGTGCACGCTCACCACCAGTCATGATACTGAGAGCCCGGTCCCGAAGACTCGGATCGGGAACGTTTTTTCTCCACATTGCTTCAAGGATCACCGCCAGACGCCCGGTACTCCCACAACCGGAGAAGCATATCCGTCCTCCGTCGTTCATGGCCATGTCCACGACTGAAACGAGTCTGTCAAACTCCGGGGACATGACTGCTCGTCGGGCTACCGACGACAATTCCGCATCTGCAGACAGTATGGAGCGGACAGCGTCTGGTACAGAGGCCCGGGCGTCACTTGAGAGATTTCTGGTGAGCGGGTGCGGTTGTTCCGTTGGAAGAAACCCGAGGTGAAACTCCTTCTCGCGTTCTATGAACTCATTCGCTCGGCGAGCTGCGTGCTCGCTCTTTTTCGGAATATTACTCACCACGCAAGAGTATCATTAATTAGTAGAAAGTACAACAAACTGAACTATTGATGCGTGTTAAGCTGTAATCATCGGAACCCGGATGTACCGCAGCGCGCCTCTAGAATAGAGAGCAATCCAAGCAAAGCGGCCTCATCGCTTCAGGTACCACCGTCCCATTCGGTGTTGAAGTAGATGATCATCTGATTATCATTGCAACATCGAATTTTTCTCTCCCATATTCCGTACCTTGCGTGTAGTCGTACAGGCACTGCAAGCGAGCAGCGAAACCTGGGGCGCCGGCTACGAAACATATCAGCACACGTGCCGCCACCTCCGCCGCGATCCGCATCATCCAATCAATCTACAGCCAGGTCTCCTTCCCGCCGGGAACTTCGGAAGAAGAAGCTATAGACAGACTGATGGATGATGAATACACCCCACGCCTGCGCGTTATCCTTTACTCGGGGCTGCTCATGATACGCATAGAGCCGGGTGCCGAAAGCACGCCCGCGTACATCTGGTTCCCGCCGAACTGGACCTGGCGTCGGCGCGTTCTGGGCGCGCGGGATCGGAGGAAGAACTATATG
>RECN01000046.1 GCA_007694005.1 Spirochaetaceae bacterium | reverse complement strand
GTCGTACGCATATTCACTCCTTTGTGAGTATAATGTTAAAGTGAGTATAAAGACTGTATAAAGATGCGGTCAATGCATGCAGGAGAAACGATTGCAGTTCGGAAAGACTTGCGGGATACCGTTTATGCGGCCTATGTTCATGGTCCGGAAACAATCATGAGACCGACACGTGCAATCATTCATCTCGAGAACCTGAAACACAACATTCGCAGCGTACAGGCCTGGACGGCGGAGCACAGCCCGGGGCCGTCCACCGTTCGCCCGAAGCTCTGCATTGCCGTCAAGGCGGATGCCTACGGTCACGGCATCGTGGAGACCGCCCGCGCGGCGGTCGAGTGCGGTACCGAGTACCTCGCGGTCGCCACCGTCGACGAGGCGGTGCAGGTCCGCGAGGCGGGAATTGCGCTCCCCCTGCTGCTGTACAGCCTGCCGGGAACAAGCGAAATCCCGACCGTGATCGCCATGCGCATAACCCCGCTGGTCACAGACCGTGCCTACGTCGACGCGCTGGCACGGGAAAGCCGGGCGCAGGGGCTGCGCACATCCTGCCACATCAAGGTCGATACCGGCATGGGCCGCATCGGCTGCCGCCCCGAGGATACCATCACCCTCGTGGAGGCGGTTCGCTCGCACCCGGAACTGCGCCTCGAGGGAATATCGACCCACTACCCCATGGCGGACCACGCGGATGAACGCTACACCCGCGATCAGACCCGACGCTTTGCGTCGCTCATCGAGGATCTCCGCAGCCGCGGCGTGAACCCCGGTCTCGTCCATGCGTCGAACTCCGGAGGCGTTCTGCGTTTTCCTGAGGGCTACTTCGACATGGTGCGCCCGGGTATCATGGTGTACGGCTATTACCCGGGACCCGAGCTTGATCGACCCATCGACCTCAAACCGGTTATGGAGTTCCGCTCAAAGCTGGTATTTGTCAAGAAAGTAGCCACCGGTACGGCGATCAGCTACGGACACACGTGGAAGAGCGATCGCGATACCTGGATAGGAACGGTTCCCTGCGGCTATGCAGACGGGTACCCCAGGCTGCTGTCGAACAGGGCGCAGGTGTGGATAGACGGGCGGCGGTGTCCGGTGGTGGGTGCGGTATGCATGGATCAGTTCATGATCGATCTCGGGCCCGACCCTCCGCCGGAGCGATACACCGACGTGATCCTGTTCGGTCCACAACATGACAAGGGTGGCGAGACGCCACCGGATGCGGCCGAGCTCGCCGCGCTCTGCGAGACCATCCCTTACGAGATTACCTGCAGCCTCTCCAAGCGCGTCCCGAGAATCTTCACCGGAGAGCTGGAGTAGCGCGCTCTACGGGTGTGGCGGCGTGCTACGCCGCCCACGCGAGGATAAGTTTTACGGCAACCTCGGTTATTCGCGCCAGCGCACCGACCGGCACCCATTCAAGTCGACTATGCATGTTGAACTCGCCGGCGCTGAGATTCGGCGTCGGGATTCCCATCTCGGTGAGTCTCGAGCCGTCGGTGCCTCCCCGGATTGCGTGCATCTGCGGCGTGTAACCGGCTGCCGTCATTGCATCCCGCAATTTCTCCATAACCAGCGGATCGCGCTGAATCACTTCGTACATGTTGAGGTACTGCTTATGCTGCGATACCTCGACTGAACCACCGGGAAAGGCCGCCTCGACCGCCAGCGCGAAGGCCGATAATGCTTCGATACGCCGCTCGATCTCGCTACGATCGTGATCGCGCAGATACACTTCGAGTTCGGCGTGTTCCAGGTTTCCCCGAATCTCAAGCGGACAGTAGTACCCGTAGTAGCCGTCTGTCGCCTCGGGGCTTTCGGTGCGTGGAATCATGTTCATGAACGCAGCGGCCATGCTGACCGCATTCACCAGCTTGCCCCGGGCGTCACCGAGGTGTATGACACTGCCGGTAAAGGCGATATCACAGCGCCAGGCGTTGAAGCACTCCGCCTCGATGCGCCCCTCAGCTCCGCCATCAAAGGTGTAGCAGGCGCGCGACTTCAGCTTTGCCTTGGGAAATCGGTCCATGCCGCGGCCGGTCTCTTCATCCGGCGTAAAGATAATCTCCACCTCCCCGTGCCGAACCTCGGGGTGGTCGGTGAGCCAGCGAACTGCGGTCATGATTTCGGCGATGCCGGCCTTGTCGTCTCCTCCGAGCAGGGTCGTCCCGTCAGTCGTCACGATCGTGTCTCCGACGTACCCGGTCAGCTGGGGAAACTCCCGCGGGTCGAGGGTATAACTGCCGACGGCAATGGGCTTACCGTCGTAATGCTCGATGACCTGCGGCTGTACATTGTGGCCACTGACATCGGAGGCGGTATCGACGTGCGCCATAAACCCGATAACCGGAGCCTTCTCCATGCCCGAGCTTGCCGGCATCCGTGCGATGAGGTAACAGTGATCGTCGAGCTCCACATCGGTAAGCCCGAGTGCCCGCAACTCCTGTTCGAGCATACGTGCGAGTTCCCACTGCCCTGCGGTCGAAGGCGTCAGGTCGCTCTTGCGGTCACTGGTTGTACCGACCCGAACATATCGAAGAAAGCGCTCAAGCACTTCAGCTTTTATCAGTTCATGATCCATAGAAAACTCTCTCATAGTGCTTCAAGCATAGCCCGTGTCGACAGCCATGAAAAGCACGAGTAGGATTCATACATCATGGCATCACTCGAACAGGTCCGCAAACTGGTATCCGACCTGGAAGCGAAGAACACCTCGCGCGATCGACTGAAGCGCATCGTCGATCACCTGCCCGAAAACTACCTGAATCGATACACAGCCGCCGAAATCATCACCCACCTGCAGGATATTCTGAGGCTCCGGCGGGAAAGCCCTTACGCGCTGACCGTTCAGGCCAGTGAGGACGGCTCGGGCGATCGCGTCCGCGTGACCGTTATATCAGCAGATCGCAGGGGTATGTTCAGCCTCGTGACCGGCATCCTCGCCGGTGCAGGACTCAACATCGAAAGCGGACACGTGTATACGCTCGAAACAAGGGAGGAGCCGGAACCCAGAATCCGTCGCGGCGGGCGTTTTACCGGTCGCTCGGGTGTCGCGGTCGGAAGCACCTACCTGCCCCGCCTCATGCAGCAGAAAAGCTCGGTCTCGTGGGCAGGGGATGACGCCCGATCCGGAGTACCCGGACGCGTCATTGTCGATGAGCTTGAAGGAAGTCTCGAAGGCGGAGCAGCCGACTTCGAAGACAGACTCACAGCGCAGTTTACGACCCTGTTCGAGTATCTGACCGAGGGTGATGAAATCGGCGCCCGACAGTTCGTAGCCGAGGAAGTCGCGGCACAGGTTGCAGGGCTTGAGCCGGGAACACAGCAGGTTCTTGCCCCGATTCGGGTCGTCGAAGAAGACTCCACCGATGAGTTACTCACCAGGATTTCGGTCACGAGTGAGGACACACCGTTTTTTCTGTACAGCATCAGTAATGCGCTGAACCTGCACGATGTGGTAATCGAGCAGGTCCTCATTCAGACCAGAGGGTCTCAGATTCGGGACGTGTTTGACATACGCGACGCGTCCGGAGGCAGCATACGCAATGCCGCGCGCCTTGAACGGATCCGTCTGAGCATACTCCTGACAAAGCAGTTTACCTTCGTGCTCGACCGCGCGCCGGACCCCTATGCCGCCATGCAGCGCTTCGACCGGCTTATCGGTGACTTCCGTGACATGGACCGCGGGGAAGACGTTCAGCGCATCATTTCGGATACCGAGCTGCAGCAGGAACTCGCCCTGCTGCTCGGCGCGAGTGATTTCCTCTGGGAGGACTTTATTCGCAGACAGCAGGATCAGCTTCTGCCGCTGCTCACGAAAATCGAGCATCGAGCCGCGCTTTCGACCCCGGAAGAGGAAATCGAGAGCGCTCTGAACCAGACTCTGGAGGAAGCCCGGAAACGGGCGTCGGAAGCAGATCGTGACCCGGTCGACGAGCAGGTCGCGGCGCTGAACGAGTTCAAGGACCGCGAGTCGTATCTCATCGATCTGGACCATATGCTCCTACCCGACCTCGATTTTTTCTTCTTGAGCCGACGACTTACTGCGCTCGCCGAGAAGGTCGTGCAGACAGCCTGCATCCTCGCCTGGCAGCGCTGTGAGGAACGCTACGGGCGGCCAAGAACCGCCGCCGGGCTGACCGCCCGATGGGCTGTTTTCGGCCTCGGGAAACTCGGCGGGTCGGCACTCGGCTACGCATCGGACATTGAGCTTCTGTTCATATACTCGGATTCAGGATCGACAGACGGAACCTCAGCCGAACACGCGAATGCCCGGCAGGTCGACAACGCGGTGTTTTTTGAGAACTTCGTGCAGGTTGCGGTCAGCTATGTGCACGCCCGGCGCGAGGGTATATTCCAGACCGATCTCAGGCTGCGACCTCACGGAAAAGATGGACCACTGGCGGTGAAACTCGACCGCTTTCTCGAGTACTACGGGGCAGGCGGCGCTGCCCACTCGGTTGAACGCATAGCCATGGTACGCCTGCGGCGCATCGGTGGCGACGAGCAGCTCGGCCGACAGGTTGAGCGGATTCGGGACGAGATCCTCTACGAAAGTGACAGCATCGATGTCCCGGACGTGCGGAAACTCAGGAAAACCCAGTTCGATGAAAAGGCCTCCGAAGGGATCAACGCGAAGTTCAGTCCCGGGGCACTTGTTGACCTGGAGTACAACGTACAGCTTCTGCAGATAACCCACGGGCGGCATAATCACCGGCTTCGCTGCCCGGGCATACACGACGCCCTGCGCGGACTCAGCGAGGAAGGCACCATAGACGACCGGGAGTCGGAAACTATGGTATCCGCCTACCGCTTCCTGCGCACGCTTATCAACGGGCTGCGCATGCTCCGAGGGAATGCACAGGATCTCGTCCTGCCAAAACCCGGGTCGAGTGAATTCAACCACCTCGCCCGTCGCATCGGATACCGACGTACCAGGGATGTATCTGCAGCCCGCCGTCTCGAAATCGACTTCGAGACACAGACGGCCATCGTTCGCGACTTCGTGGAGAGGCACCTTGGAGAAGACGCTATTCCCGGCTCACGAAGCACCGGACCTGCGGATCTCGTGCTCGCCGACCTTCTGAGCGAGGATCTGAGGCAGGAGATACTCGCACGTATAGGAGTACGCAATCCGACCCGTGCATGGAAGAATATCTGCGCCATGAAGGCGGAAGTCGGCGATTCCATGCTCTTTGCCAGGGTGGTGCTGCTCGGCTGGGAGTCGCTTCGGGCCCTGCCAGACCCCGACATGACCCTGAACAACTGGGACCGCTTCATGACCGCCACCGAGGAACCGGCGGAACACTGCCGCGAACTCGCCGCTCAACCCGAACGCATACGCTTCCTGTTCACGCTTTTCGGCACCAGTCAGTTTCTGAGCGACATTCTCATCCGCGAGCCCGACCTGTTTCGCTGGATCACCGACCCGGAGACCGTAAACCGGCCGCGGACCGAGGCGACGCTGCAACAGCTCCTGACGTCCGCACACGCTCGAAGTACATCCCGAAGGGAGTGGCAGAACGCGATCCGGAGAATCCGGAAACACGAGATCCTGCGTATCGGCATGCGTGACCTCTGCCTCCGAATTCGTGTCGCGGAGGCTGCCGCCGAAATCAGTAATCTTGCCCGGGCCATTCTGCTTGTCGGGCTGCAGGCAGCCTGGGCCGAAGAGACCAGCGAAACCGCAGGGGCTGCAACGTCGGCCGTCCCGACGGCGTTTACCGTCCTGGCCTTCGGCAAACTCGGTGGTATGGAGCTTAACTACAGCTCGGACATCGATCTGCTTGCCGTCTACGATAACAGTGAAACCGGCCCTGACGCTGACGCCGAGAAGACCTACAGGGCGGTGTTCAAGCGCCTTGTGCAGGACCTGACCGAGTTCACCGACGAAGGTCAGGCCTATCGCGTCGACCTGCGCCTCCGCCCCCACGGGGACGCGGGACCCCCGGTGGTTTCCTTCGCCGCGGCAGCGCGATACTACCAGCGCGAGGCGGAACTCTGGGAGCTGCAGGCCATGATCAAGTGTCGGCCGGTCGCCGGAGCCATGAAGCTCGGGGGAAGGCTCATAAACGTGGTCCATGAGGCTGCCGCCGAGCGCGCAGACGCGACCGAAGTCGCAACATCGATCATCAGAATGCGACAGTCAGCACGGGATGTTCACGTCAAGGACGGGCAGACCGACGTCAAGAACGGAGCAGGTGGAATACGGGACATAGAGTTTCTCGCGCAGGCCCTGCAGCTCGTTCACGCGCACGAGCATCCAGGCATCCTTGTACCCGATACCCTCTCAGCGCTCGCGCGCCTCGCCGACATAGGCATCATAGACCAGAACGAAAGCCGGAGCCTCAGTAACGACTATCAGCTCCTGAGGCAGGCCGAGCACTTTCTGCAGCTCGCCGAGGACCGGCAACTGCACAATCTGCCTGACACCGAAAGCGGCCTCGCCCGGCTCGCATTTACCCTGCGCTTCGAACACGGCGGAACTGCAGTAGCAGAATACATACGCGAACGGATGAAATCAGTCCATACAAGCTTTCGCGAGCATCTTGAGCGTCTGAAATAGCTCATATGCCTACATTGATGTAGTTTTTTTGCCGATTTCTGACGTAAATGTCCGAATATTTATGCAGACCTACTTTTCTTTCCGTTTGGAGTGTGGTAGTTTCCCATGAGTAATAACGCAGGAGGAACACATA
Source organism: Spirochaetaceae bacterium (assembly GCA_007694005.1). Taxonomy (GTDB): domain Bacteria; phylum Spirochaetota; class Spirochaetia; order DSM-27196; family SKKC01; genus SKKC01. The sequence continues at coordinate 42,633 of RECN01000046.1, read as the reverse complement.
TGAGTTATAGTTCGCCCAAGGACATTCTCAATCTGATCGAGCAGGAAAACGTACAGGTCGTAGACCTTCGTTTCATGGACTTTCCCGGACTCTGGCAGCATTTCAGTGTACCGGCCCACGAGATAAGCGAAGACTCCTTCACAGAGGGTCTCGGATTCGACGGATCGAGCATCCGCGGATGGCAGGCAATCAACGAAAGCGACATGATCATGAAGCCCGTCATTTCGAGCGCTTTCATTGACCCCTTCATGGCCGCAAAGACCCTGGTCATGACCTGTGACATTTCCGATCCGATCAGCGGCGAAGACTACTCCCGCGATCCCCGAAGCGTGTGCCGCAAGGCGGAGAACTATCTCAAGTCAACCGGTCTTGGTGACACGATATACTTCGGCCCGGAAGCGGAATTCTTTGTGTTCGACGACATCCGCTTCGACCAGAACGAGCACTCAGGCTACTATTTCGTCGACTCCGTTGAAGGTCGATGGAACACTGGCCGCGACGAGAAACCGAACCTCGGCTACAAGCCCCGCTACAAGGAAGGCTACTTCCCCTGCCCGCCGACCGACAGCCTGCAGGACATGCGAAGCGAAATGATGCTCATTCTCGAGGCACTCGGTGTTTCGATTGAAGCACAGCACCACGAAGTCGCAACCGGCGGTCAGTGCGAAATCGACATGCGCTTTGCGCCCATGGTCGAAATGGCAGACAATCTGCTCAAGTACAAGTACGTAATCAAGAACGTGGCACGCCGCCACAACAAGACGGTGACCTTCATGCCCAAGCCGCTGTGGAACGACAACGGAAGCGGCATGCACGTGCACATGTCGATCTGGAAAGACGGAAAGAATCAGTTCTACGGTGATGGCTACGCCGGCCTCTCCGAGACTGCACTCTACGCTATCGGTGGACTTCTGAAGCACGCCCCCGCGGTGCTCGCCTTCAGCAACCCGACCACCAACAGCTACAAGCGCCTGGTACCGGGCTTTGAGGCTCCCGTGAACCTCGCCTACTCGAGCCGGAACCGCAGTGCGGCAGTCCGCATCCCGATGTACTCCAAGAGCGAAAAGGCGAAGCGCTTTGAGTTCCGCTGCCCGGACCCGAGTGGAAACGCGTACCTGACCTTCAGTGCCATGCTCATGGCAGCGATCGACGGTATTCAGAACAAGATTGATCCGGGCCAGCCCCTCGACAAGAACATCTACGACCTGCCCGCAGCCGAAGCTGCCAAGGTACCCAAGACACCCGGAAGCCTCCGGGAGGCACTTGCACACCTTGAAGCAGACCACGAGTTCCTGCTCAAGGGAGACGTGTTCACCAAAGACGTCGTGGAGACCTGGATCGAGTACAAGCTCGAGAACGAGGTCATGCAGATCGATACCCGACCGCATCCCTACGAGTTTGCGCTGTACTCGGACATCTGATCCATTCCCTCGCAAAATCACACACCCCGCGAGGCCGTTACCCGGACCTCGCGGGGTTTTTTTGTGGCATAACACCAGTGGCGCGGACAGGAAAGAATTGCGCCCGCCCATGTGGATTTCCCTGCTGTGTGCTATACTTTAGCCGGTCCGGTACAGTCCGGAACTAAGGATTAAGGGGAGATAAGATTATGAAACGAATACTGATTTCGATGCTGCTGATCGCAGCGCTCGGGGCGGGGACGGCGGTTGCCGATCCGTTCTCCGACTTTGACGCGTTCACCGAAGGCTTTCAGTCTTTCGGTGAGGAACTGGCCGGCGCATTGCCGCATAACACAACTATAGGGCAGCAGTGGGCAGACGCGCACATCGGGCAGTTGCTCGGATTTCCGCCACGCTTCGGACTCGGGGTATCCTTCGGGGTAACGACCGTGCCGCAGGCCGCATTCGATAGTGCGTTTGCCCAACTCGGGCTTGAGTCGCAGGATCTTCTGTCGCAGCTTCCGGAGAGCATGCAGGGCACGGGCCTTCCGCTTCCCGGATACACCATTGACGCCAGAGTCGGCGGCATAATTCTGCCCTTCGACGTCGGTGTCAAGATTGGTGTGCTCGAAGATGCCGATCTTGGCGATCTCGAACTGAACTACCTGCTGGTTGGTGGAGATATCCGCTACCGCGTACTTCGGGAAGGCATCCTGCTTCCGAAGGTTTCAGTCGGGCTTGGAGTGAACTACTCGAGTTTCCGGCTTGGCGTGCCTGGTGTGCTTGGGGACGACGTCGAAATTGCGAATGTTCCAACAGGTCCTTCCACAAGTGCGGAGCTTAGCTTCAGTGACCCAAATCTGTTTCTTGAATGGGAAACCACCGTGTTCGACTTTACCGCTCAGGCGAGCAAGCGCTTGCTGATATTCCAGCCATTTGCAGGCGTTGGACTGTCGTACAGCACATCGAGCGTTGGTGGTGGTGTTGCTTCGCAGTTACTTGTCGATGGCACTGAATGGGATGATCTCTCAAGCACTGACCGTCAACAGATCCAGGACGCCCTCGCGGCAAGCGACCAGGGCGAGTTCAACATCACCGGCAACGAGTTCGGCTTCCTCGCCACACAGGACGGCGTGTTCAATACCCGCGTCTTCGGCGGCCTCGGCCTTCGCCTGTTCATGCTGAACCTCGACCTTGGCGCTTCATATGAGTTCGGAAGCGGAAGTCTTGGAGCTCAGATCGGCACGAGAATTCAGTTCTAAGGAAGATTTACTGGGAACGCTGGATTTCCTTCGCGTAGTGCGGTATTTTCCCGGCTACGCGTCGGACACAAACCGAGCGGCGGCAGGTCGTCATACAGCAGCAATGTTTCGAGACCGGCCGCACCAGTCTTAGAGGACCGCCCGATCATGGTACGGAAGGCGGTTATCCCGGCGTGCCCCCTCCTGGCACTCCGGGTTTTTTTTGCCCGTTTCACACGTTGACAGGAAGCATTGAGCTTCTTAGACTTCGGCACACAGATCAAACACCCTGCCCCGATAGCTCAGCAGGATAGAGCGGCTGCCTCCTAAGCAGCAGGTCACGCGTTCGAATCGCGTTCGGGGTAAACTCCTACAACAGTGCCATCAGCAGATGCATCTGGTTCTTCGCCCGGTGAAGGTTCTGCTGCTCATAGCGAATGTGGTAGTAGACGTTTCCCTTCAGATAATCCGTTAAAAAACGAAGCCCCATGATGCATGTCATCATTTTTCCGCCGAAGGGCAGGGATTCGAGTTCCTCCGGGGTAAAGACCCCTTGACCCACATCTTGGAAGCCCTGCATGAGCGCGTCGTACCGGTCCTGGTCGACCCTGATATGTGCCCAGTTCACGGACGATTCGCTTTCCGTACACGCCACGGTTCGGACCAGGTCTCCAAAGTCATACATCACGTATCCGGCCATGATCGTATCCAGATCGATCACGGCGGCAACCTCCGATCCATCCTCTGCGTAGATCAGATTGTTTATCTTGGTGTCGTTATGGGTCATCCGTCGTGGAAGCCTGTTCTTCCACGACACATACTCGTCTATCAGTGTTCCCTGTTCCGCATAGAAGTCCACGAGTTCCTTCAGGTCGCCTGAGACACTCCGTTGCGTTTCTGCGACTGCCTGCGAGAACTGTTGATACCGCAAATCAAGGTCATGAAAGCCCGGTATGGGTTCCTGAAACGTTGATGCGGGAATGTGCATGCCCGCCTCGATCAATCGGGCAAAGGCACGGGCTGCCAGATATGCCTGATGCGTCGACTTCACTTCGTTGACACAGGTGCCGGGCACAAAGGGCGAGAGTCGAAACCAGGCTCCATCGATAAAAGAAAACAGCTCACCCCGCGTATTCGCAACAGGCAAAGGCAGGATAAAGGGCAGCGTATCCCTGTCGATTTCGCAAAGCATAATCGCATGGTTGTGCGAAATCCGTTCGGGGTACTCGAACACCTCAATATTGAAGCGCTGCAGGATGTATGGTTGTGTAGCAGTGCTGATCAGAAAGGTCTGATGGATGTGCCCGTCTCCAAAGAGCCTGAAGTCCTGTATCTCCGTATCGAATGAGTATAACCGGCGTACTGTTTCAAGGAAGGGGGGTCGTTGCATGCGCGCTCGTTCTTCGCGACACAGAGCAATCGCTAGGTCGTCTCGATATCCACGTGCACGAAATCACCGGTCTCGGTATCGTAGAGCCCGAAGCTCGGTTCGCCGAACCGACCCATGATTTCGCCGGGGTTCGCCCAGAGACAGGTGTCGTAGCGGTGTACATAGCGTTTGTGGTCGTGACCGCTGAAGACCGCATCGTAGTCGCCGCTCTGGGCGATCGGTTTTGCGATCTCGGGGTAGTGATTCAGGGCGACCAGGCGACTGTCTACGGTGACCTCGGCGAACTGCCCGTGCAGGGTGACGTGATCAAACCCGGAAGCGATGCGTGCCAGCAAAAACTGATCGCCATCGTTGTTCCCGAACACGACGTGCACGGGACCCGGGAAGCCTTCGGCAAGCTGCTTGAGCGTGAAGGGCGCACAGAAGTCACCGAGGAAACACATGAGGCCGGCATCATACCCTTCGAGTATGTGCAGAGCCTTCTCGAGATTCCAGATGTTGTCGTGTATGTCACTGAGTACGGCGATACGCATGTCTCAGTGTAAGGGGTCTGCAGCCGCTGCCGCAAGAAGATCCGTCAGAGACCTGTGTTCAGGCCTGTACGTCGACGGTGTTCCCGAGGGCAGGATCCTGTATAGTCCCGGCGACCTGCATGCTGTCCGACATAAGTCGTTCTATGCCGTCTCCCTGCTGCTCTGCAGTATCGAGAGCCATTCGCATGGTTGCAGCGGACGCCTCGTTCTGAAGCTGAGCCTGCTGTAGTGATGTCTGCATATGTGCTATCTGCTGTACCATACCCAGAGTGTAACTAATGTCGCGGCGGAATGTAAATCAGCCGTCCGCGAGGACTCATGCATCGATGTCGAAAATCTGTCCGGTGTCATCATCCTCAAAATATGCTTCGGATTCATCCTCGGCGGCCCGTCGCTCGGTATTGACCCGGTTCTGGAAGAAGACCGGTGTTTCTATGAGTGCCGGGCCCAGGCCGGTCGTGCGCGTTCGTGAGGTAGACAGGTCGTAGCGAGGGAGAATCCGCTGCATGCTGACGGCGGAAATAGGCTCGATGCGTTCGAGGCGGCCATCGCTGTCACCGTATCCCGGGTAGAAGTTGGATATAGGATAGGTCCAGAATGATGCCCGTCGGCGAGAACGGGGTTTCTGATCGCCGGGACTCTGTTGTTCCATCTGAAGTACCCGCCTTGAACAGTATACCCGAAAACAGGTACACAAAGCTATCGGAGCAGGCATGCACGGCACCTATACAGTCTATAAACTCGACCATACCGGCAGGGAGAAGTTGCACTATCCTGCTGAACTGCTCGCGCGTAACACGGTACAGGGGCACATCGCCGTATCGGCGGTCTTCGCACTCGATTCGGCCGATGGCGGAGCCTTCGAACTGACGAAAGGCGATCGCATGGTGGAGCATTTTTTCGAAGACCGCTATTACAACGTATTTGAGGTTTCGTCCCCGGACGGTACGCTGAAGGGCTATTACTGCAACATTACGCGCCCTGCGGTGCTTACCGACACGGAGATCCGGGCCGATGACCTCGCACTCGATATCTCGGTCAATCCGGCCGGCGAGTACATGATTCTGGATAAGGACGAGTTCGATGAGCTTCCGATCCCTGACCACGAGAGGACAGTGGCTCTTTCAGCAGCGGAGACACTTCTCGCGCTGATACAGGAGGCATCCTGGCCGTTCGAGCGACTGCGCGCGTCATGAGACAGTATACGCTCATCATCCTGTCGTTTATCTTCCTGTTTCCTCTGTCACTTTTCGCCCTTTCCGGCGAGGAAAGTGGAGGTATCCGTTTCGTGCCCGACGTGCAGACGGTCCTGCGGCCGAACGCGTTTTCCGGAGATCCGATGGAGGCTGAAGACCGCTATGTGTTCGGGGGGTTTCCATCCGTTCTGGATGATGATGAAGCGGATCGTGATCTGCTCACGGCTGACGGGCGGCGCATCGGTGTGTATCGCATCCTCGCGGAACGCAACGGGATTGTTGTCGGGCAGCTTCCCCGAAACGAAACGGTACCTTTTGCAATGGTGGCAGAGAACGATGAAGGTCCGGCGACCCTCTGGCTGGCCGAGTTGAGCTACGGCACGCTGTACATCGAACGCGACGGGGAACGGGTCCTGCTTGACCTCGGGTATCTGTACGACTGGTACATCGGCGCGACCTCGGGCACCGGGAGTACAACCACCGGTTTTCTCCCTATGGCGGTGGAGAATGTCCGGTTTGACAATGCCTTCGGCGATTCAGTGCTCGCGCTCTCGGTGCAGTTTTTGCCCGGACTCGAACGCCTGTACACCCACACCTCCCGCGCAACCATGCTGCTGAACGTTGAACGGAGTTCCATGCTGCCGATTGCCGTTCTGATCCGCGAGCTTCGATACCCGGATGGATTCGTGTACACGGCCCGGCACAGGATGCGCGACGAAGACGGACAATTCATCTCCCGCGCGGGGGACGACCACACGGGATCGTCGCAGGCGGCGTTTATCGATGAGTTTGCCCTCTTCATGACTCCGATGGGTTCGTCCACACGGTATCGGCTGCAGATGCGCAGCTTTTTTCGCTCGGACGGCCCGTTCCAACCGACACAATCGGTGACACAACTCTGGCAGGACACCTTCCCCCGCCTGTATACCGTCGGCAGCGAAGCGGCTGCGCTCCACGGTGCACCCGGAGGCAGTACACGCGACGTCCCTGCGCTTGAGGCGGATAGCCGGGTACGTGCGATAGAGGCCTTTCATCGCATTGACGAACACACCGGTGCATCGGAGCTGTGGTTCCGCGTGCAGACCGCGCAGAACGGCGATGGCTGGGTGCGCGCCGACGAGCTGGACTCAGATTAGACCCGGATCAAGGAGATTTCTCATGGAACGTTTTCTTCGGATAGTCGAGATTCGCACCAAGGTGGTCAGCGTCTCCGCCCTGTTACTCGGGACCGGATTCGCAGCATGGGAAACCGGGGCCTTCGATTTGACACTGTTCGTGCTCATGGCGCTGGCGACCCTGCTTGTTGACATGGGGACTACGGCGTTTAACTCGTACTTCGATTTCACCGGCGGCGTTGATACCGCCGCGTACAACAAGGAACAGGACAAGGTACTGGTACACCAGAAGGACGTGCATCCGCTTCAGGCCTTCCTCATAGGTGCGGCGTGTTTCGTCCTGGCCATGCCCATAGGACTCGTTATCGGCTATCTTGCCGGCTGGGAGATCATCGTTGTCGGGGCTGCTTGCATGGCAGTAGGGTATCTGTATAACGGCGGCCCCCTCCCCCTCTCGCGCACTCCGCTCGGCGAACTCTTTGCAGGCGGGTTTCTCGGAGGCGTGCTTCTTCTCCTGAGTTACTACGTGCAGACGGGAAGTCTGAGTCTCGACAGCCTGCTCATCGCTATTCCTTCGCTGCTTATGGTCGCGAGCATCCTCACGGTAAACAATACCTGCGATGTCGAAGGTGACCGGGCGGCGGGGCGGAAAACGCTGAGTATCGTGTTCGGTCCTACGATCGGCGCCGGGATCATCTATGCGCTCGGCGCAGCCAGTTTCGGTCTTCTTGCGGTGTACAGCGTAGCAGGAATCCTGCCGACCGTACCCGGGCTTGTCACGGTGGCGATACTGACACCTCCGGTCTTTCTGCGGTACCGCCGCATGCACCGGAGAGGCTTCAATCACGAGACGAAAGGACCTTCTATGGGAGCCATCCTTTCGATATTCAAGCTCTACACGGTGGGGTTCGCCGCAATCCTCGCAATCGGGCTGATCCTGCCGTCCATATAAGGCACGACCTTTACAGGAGGTCCTGCACGCGCTCGTATAGAATCCGGGACGACTGGTTTGCCTCTGATATGGCTCTGCCGACCTCGGCTATGTCGTCACGCACACGGGAAAGGTCCTCCGCCACAGAGTCGGTCGTGCGGTCAAGCTGCTCGACGGTGACCCCGACCGAGGTGACTTCCTGCGTGACACGGCCCTGCTCTTCTTCGATGCGTCGGGACTGCTCCTGCACCTCGTGCGAGGCGTTTGTGAGCAACTGCATCCCTTCGAGAATCTGCTGACCTCCGGTGGTGAGTTCTGCCGCACTGTTCGAAATCTCAGCGAGAGCCTCGGCAAGGGCTCCGATCTCCGCGTGCATTTCACTGAAGGTCTTCGATGTCTCGGAAAAACGACTGTTGCTCCGCTCTATCGTTTCCATGAGGTCACGGACGCTCTTGCTGATCATGGTCGAGTTTTCCGAAGCTGACTCCGCAAGCTTGCGTATTTCTTCCGCGACGACGCTGAACCCACGCCCGGCCTCTCCTGCATGAGCGGCCTCAATGGCCGCATTCATCGAAAGCAGATCGGTCTGCGCCGCAATACCGCTGATGATCCCATTGACTTCGAGAACGTCCTGCATCTTGTGGTTCGTCTCTTCAAAAACCTGCTCGGTTGCCGCCATGCTCTCGAGACCCTGTTCTGCCCGGGCGACAAGCGCTTCTATGGCCTTGTTCTTTGTCCGGGTGATTTCCTCGACGGACTGAAGGCTTGCGAACATCTGGTGCACGGCCGCACTCGATTCCTCGATTGCACTCGCCTCATCGCTCACCTGATTATTAAATACCTGAAGACTCCCGGCTATGGACCGGACCGAAGAAAGCGCCTTGGACAGACTCGATCCGAGCTCCGACATGCTGCCGGAGAGGGTCCGTATCTCTTCGATCGCGGTATTGATTTTCCGTTCCGACACGGCAAAACCTTCAGAAGCGCGTTCAACGGTACCTGCGTTCTCCCGGGTTGCCTCCATGACCTTCGAGAGCTCGTCGAGGCGCTGTACGGACGCTGCGTGCTGCTCACCGATGTCACGCACCATGTTCCGGCCGACTATGTCGGTGCGAAGGGCAAAACCCGCGACAATGATGTACAAAACGAGGCTGCTGAACAGCGATCCGGCAGCCTCCGGAACCTGTGGCACAGCCACGGAATAATGAAACAGCAGATGGACCACAAAACCGAAGAGTGCCGCGAAGAGCAGATGCCAGGGCTTCCAGTTGATGGCAAGCACAAACAGAAGCGGTGTCACCATATACAGGGCCGACATGAACGGCGCCGTCGAATCGATGTTACCTGTATTGAAGAGCAGCATAGCCATGACCACCGGTGATCCGACGATTGCAAGGGTCGAAGCGGCGGCGAACTTCCCGCGGTACAGTATAGCGATGACCGTCACGAAAAGCAGAATCAGCACTCCGTGAAGCGGTAAGGTGGCGTAATTGCCGCCGCGAAGCGAGTTGAAGATGACCAGAGGCATCATGAGCAGCACCAGTACCGAAGCAATCAGTACATTCGGTGCCTTACGGCGGAACTGCTCGTTTGTCTCACCTTCATATAACGCGTGCAGTCTGGTAAACGGATTCATGAATGGATGATACACAGAGAATAGAACTCTCGTCGACTATGAGTTCATACATTTTGGTGTGATCGTATTGCATAAAAGCCGCCCCGCCGGTACATTTTTATCAGATTAAAAAATACCTAGGAATTTTCCGTAGAAACCGCAATTATGAGCTGCAATTATTTTCGGAACGCGTTTTCGGTGATATAATTAAGCAAGAGAGGTGTATGCCTATGGCTACTGCGAATGACTCTGTTATGGACTTGAATGATGATTTTGGAGATGCCAGGCGTGATCTTTTCGCCAAGATTGCTCGCCTGTACTACATAGAAGATATGAACCAGCGCCAGATCGCAGAGCAGCTGAACATTTCGGTTGCAAGTGTTTCACGGGCGCTGTCGAAGGCGAAAGACCTGAATATCGTACAGATCTCGATAGAAGAGACCCGTGAAGAGTTTCATCGCATTGAAATCGACCTCGAGCGACGATACGACATACGGGAATGCATGGTCGGCGGCCGCTTCGACAGCAAGGACGACGTGTACGCCGATATGGCATCGATGGCAACGGGGCTGCTGGCCCGCCTCCTGAAACGGGACGATGTGCTTGGCGTCGGCTGGGGAAGCGATCTACGCGGTCTCGCGCAGAACATAGGACGGGCGAGCGTCGGTCGCATCGATATTGTTCCTGTTGCCGGCGTCATTGAACACCTCGGCGAAGCAGTACAATCGACGTCGATCGCGGCGCGTCTGCACGAGCATATTGACTCTGACGTACACAACGTCACGATCCCTGCGATAGCAGCCTCAGCCGCCGAGCGGAACAGCCTCCTGCGAAGCAGCGACTTCAGTCCGGTTCGCCGACTGTGGAACCGACTCGACACGGTCATACTGAATGTTGAGACACTCGACGGTAAGGGCAGTGGTTTCTATACCGCTGAACAGCAGAAAGAACTCAAAGCACTCGGCGGGGTCTGTGTTCTGAATGGAAGCGTTCTGGATGCGGATGGTGAGCTCATCGAAAATCCCTACGCGGACAGGATGCTCTGTGTAGATATCGATGAAATCCGCCACGTCCGCAACGTCGCAATCGTGGCAACGGGAGCAGCACAGGCAAAAGCTGTCAGATCGATCCTCGCAGCGGGTTTCGCACACGTCCTGATTATTGACATGAAGTGCGCTGAGGCTCTGTAAGGCGGCGGAACAGACAGATACATGAACGTTTGAACCGGGGTGTAGCACATACGTCCCGGTTTTTTTGTGCCCAAGCTTGACGATTTTCAGCGATGAAGTATCCTGTAGGAGAAGAGACCCTATGAGAAACCCTGAAGCGCGCATCCGGGATGCGCTTGAAGTAGCAAAGTTATATTACTACCACGGTCTGACCACGGAGAAGATTGCCGAGGAACGCGGTGTTTCGCGACCGAAAGTTTCCCGCCTCTTGAACTTTGCCCGCGAACAGGGGCTGGTGGAAATCACCATACACGATACGGAACGCAACGTTGCCCCTTTGAGCGACGCAATCGTCGGTCGCTTCGAGCTGCAGACGGTTCACGTCGTATCGGTACCTGAAGTCCTCGGCGAAGTGGTGTGGCTCGAACGCGTTGCAGAGTTTACCGCCAACTACCTGAACACTATTCTGTCGTCGGGAATGACCGTCGGCTGTGCCTGGGGGACGACAATCAGCGCGATTGCACAGCGACTGATCCCCAAACCGATACCGGATCTTCGTCTCGTACAGCTGAACGGGTCAGGCAACACCCATACCTACGATAACCGCTACGCCGCCCAGATCCTGCAGACCTTCGCCGATAACTACGGTGCGCGGGTGTACCTGTTTCCCGTACCGACGTTTTTTGATTTTCGGGAAACAAAGACCGCCATGTGGAAGGAACGGAGCATAAACCGCATTCTGGAAATGCAGCAGAACGCAGATATTCTGCTCTACAGCATCGGCGCAGTATCCGGCGGTGTACCAAGTCACGTATACAGCGGTGAGTATCTCGAAGAACACGATCTCGGGGAGCTCCGCTCGGCTGGTGCCGTCGGCGATCTCGCGACGGTGTTCTACCGCGCAGACGGAAGTTACGAGGACATTGCAATCAATGCCCGTTCGACCGGGCCCTCCCTCGACCTGTATAAGCGCGTCAAACGCGCTGTGTGTGTTGTCTCTGGCCGCGCCAAAGTGGAAGGACTCCACGCAGCACTCGAGGCAGGGTTTCTGAACGAGCTGATTATAGACGAACCGACCGCCCGCATCCTGGTCGATCGGCTCTAGGAGATACGAGTACTATGAGTAAGCAGTATGTAATGGCGTTTGATGCTGGTACGACCAGTAACCGGGCGATTCTTTTTGATCACGCCGGAGAGATTCACGCAGTCGCTCAGCAGGAGTTCCCCCAGATCTATCCAAAACCGGGCTGGGTCGAGCACAATCCCATGGATATCTGGGCAACGCAAAGCGGCGTCGCGCGTCAGGTGCTCGAGCGGGCCGGAGTACGCCCGGATCAGATAGCGGCAATAGGCATCACCAATCAGCGCGAAACCGTCGTTGTCTGGGACGCGGAATCAGGGCGGCCTGTGCACAACGCCATCGTCTGGCAGGACCGGCGCACCGCCGGAATCTGCGACGACCTACGCGAACAGGGCTGGGAAGACCATATCCGGGCGACAACAGGACTGGTCATCGATGCATACTTTTCAGCAACGAAGGTCAAGTGGATACTCGACAATATTGACGGTGTCAGGGAAAAAGCGAACGCAGGGAAGGTACTGTTCGGTACGGTCGACACCTGGCTGATCTGGAATCTTACCCGCGGCGACGTGCACGTCACGGACTACTCGAACGCATCGAGAACCATGATGTTTGACATCAATACGCTCGACTGGGACGACCGCATCCTGAACGAGCTCGGGATTCCTCGCGCGATGCTTCCCTCCGTGAAGCCCTCGAGTGCCGTCTACGGTGTTACCGACGAACACACCTTTGGCGCTGCGAAAATACCGGTCGCGGCGGCGATCGGAGACCAGCAGGGCGCTCTGTTCGGGCAGGCATGCTTCGAACGCGGAATGGCGAAAAACACCTACGGAACAGGCAGTTTCGTGCTCATGAATACCGGAACTGAGCGGATTGCCAGCAAGACCGGTCTGCTTACGACCATGGCATGGGGTATAGGTAATGATCCGGTCGAGTACGCACTGGAAGGCTCGATATTCGTCACCGGTGCGGCGGTGCAATGGCTCAGAGACGAACTGCATATAATCAACGACGCAAAGGATACCGAGTATTTCGCTCGTAAGGTGGAAGACAACGGCGGTATTTATCTTGTACCGGCCTTCGTGGGACTCGGTGCTCCGCACTGGGACCCCTACGCCCGGGGAACGATCGTCGGTCTGAGCCGGGGCAGTAATCTGAGCCACATTGTTCGCGCCACACTTGAGTCGATTGCATACCAGACCCGTGATGTCATCCGCTGTATGGAAGAGGATTCGGGTATAGTCACGAAAGAACTCAAAGTCGACGGTGGCGCAAGCGCGAACGATTTTCTCATGCAGTTCCAGTCGGACATGCTCGGCATCCCCGTCCTCCGACCCCGCATTATTGAGGCGACCGCACGCGGATCTGCCTTCCTCGCAGGGCTCGCAACGGGATTCTGGAAGGACAGGTCGGAAATCGAGAAATCGTTCGACATTGACAGGCGCTTTGAGCCGGAACTTGAGGAGAGTACGAGGGAGAAGCTCTACCGGGGCTGGCAGCGCGCGGTTGAAAAATCGAAAGGATGGATCGACGCCGAGTAATGTGCATACACCGCCGGTTTTTCATCGTCGTCGTTACGGTGTTCGCGTCGTTCCCATCGACCGCTTCAGAGTCCAATCTGCTCACCCGTGCGATAGAACACTTCTACCAGGGTGACATTCCCTCTTCCGTACGGCTGTTCGAACGCGTCGCCGACAGCACGTCGGCCACCGGCGAAGAAACGGGAGTCGCCAGGGCGTCGCTGGTTCGGCTGTATCGCACGATCGGGCGTTACGACGACGCACTTGCACTGCTCGCAGCCGACGCGCCGGATCGAGTCACCATCCTGCAGCAGGCAGGACGGTACCACGAGGCTATCTCCGCGTTCGAAGACCTTCGCCGCTCGAATGACGCCTTCCCCGGCGCCGCCCTTTCAGCGGCGCGCGCCGCTGAGGGTCTCGGCGAGTACGACGCGGCGGAGGCCTTTCTGCAGGTGGTGTTTCGGGAATCGCCGGTTCCCGCGCACGCGTATCAGACACTCGGTGATTTGCATCTGGCGAGAAATCGCTATGAAGACGCCGTTGACGCATTCAGAACCTCCCGGCGCCTTGAACCGAACCTCACCGCGACACTGTTTCCTGAAGCCCAGGCGCTGTATGGGCTCAGTCGGTTCGCCGAAGCCCGATCGCTTCTACAACGGGCGCGATCAGCCCGCCCTCACGAGCACGAAATCGCAACACTCCTTACACGCGTCGAGTCCCGTGCACCGGAGCTCAATGTGGCCGAAGAACGCGAGCGGGTCGCACGCCGTGAGACACGAGACGCTCCGCGCGTTCTCGATTTCCCCGCGGATATCGAGACTATCCCGACCATCCGGATTGGACTGATAGAAGCGGTTAACGAAATCTGGCTCAAAACGGGCAGCGATTGGCATATAGCCGGCGAACCGGCCATACAAGGATCGCGTGGCGACGTTATCCAGCTTCTGTCCTCGTCGACCGACATCCGCATCCGCGTCAATGACACGGAGGTTGACCACAGCCGGAGGGGCGGCGACTGGATCAGCATCGAACAGAGTGATACGCACGCCACGCTGCTGATCTTCGATCTGGAACACTCCGCCGGCCAGTTCTCCGCCGGAATTGAAGACCGCGCCTATCGTGGAACCCTGTCGTTCGGGCGGCCTCCCGGAGCCGGTCGCGTCGGTTTCACGGTCGTTAATGAGCTTGACGTGGAGTCATACCTGTATTCGGTAGTCCCGTCCGAGATTCCCGCGTGGTGGCCTGATGCTGCCCTCGAGGCGCAGGCCATCGCAGCGCGAAGCTATACATTTGCAGCAAGCCGCAGTCGCTATCAGTCCCGCGGCTTTGACCTGCTCGGTTCAGTCGCCAGCGCGTTCTACCGGGGAGTCGGTGGCGAGTCGCCGCGGACGACCCGGGCAGTTAATGCTACCCGCGGGCAGGTCCTTCGCACCGGAAGCGGAGCGATACTCTCCGCAGTCTACTCTGCCAACAACGCCGGACATACCGACAGCGCCGTCGATGTATGGGGATACGCGTCAGCTCTGGTCGGCGTAGCAGATCCGCAGCTTGGAGAGAATCCGTGGTACCGGAGTCCGTCCGAACTAACCGCCTGGATTCAGGCACGCCCCGAAACGTACAGTTCGGTAGCCCCCTTCTCGTACTGGAACGCGTACCGGTGGGAGTTACACGTTGATGTCGAGGATCTGACCCGTCGGAATCCAGGCATCGGTCGAATAACGGCGCTGATACCGGAAGGACGAAGCCCCGCAGGCCGTGTGCGGCATGTACGTCTGATCGGTACAGATGGAAGCCGGACAGTGTCAGGAGACGCGATTCGAAGCAGGCTCGGTGGACTTCGCAGCAATCTTTTTATGGTAGAACCCGTGTACGACGCCGACGGCCGGACGACCCGGTTCGTCTTCTCGGGGGCCGGCTGGGGACACGGCGTCGGCATGGACCAGACCGGAGCCGCAGGCATGGCACAACATGGTTTTACATCCGCACAGATTCTCGATCATTACTACCCCCTCGCCGAGATTTCAGTGTACTATTGACCCGAAAGTGGGGGTACAGTCGGGCATGAAAGGACTGATTCTTTTCGTTTTTTTGGGTTTTGTAATACCACACATACACGCTCAGGACGCTGCTTTTATGGAGCAGTTAATTTCGCAGGAGCGTCTCGAAATCGGTCAGGCAGCATTCCTCCTGTACCGCTCAGCGATTGCAGACAACCCTCCACAAGACATTGATGACTCAATGGAACTCCTGCGACAACGGCACCGGCGATTCCGCAACAGTGAAGCCTCCGATGTAATACGCCTTGCCGACTTCTCGCTGATCGCGTTGAACGCGTTTCGCGTGCCGGGTGGTCTCATGTACACGCTGACAGACGCTCCCCGCTACGCGTACCGCGAAGCGGTGTATCGCAGGCTTATTCAGGGTCGTGCCTCGCCGCGGGAATCACTCAGCGGCGACCGCGCCTTCCGCGTTGTACACAGGCTGCTGTCACAGTTCCCGCCGACGGTATTCGAGGATACCGAACGTATCCGGGCAAGCATCAGGGAGATGCAGGAGCAGATCGGCACCTTCGGGCTGCGCGTATTTGATCCCCGATCGTTTTCGCGTGGTACGAGCATCCTGGAGCAGGCGGACGCACGCCGCGAAACGCACCCAGCTGAGGCCTTTCAGGACTATGAACGGGCAGAAACGGAGTTCCGGACCGTTGTTAGCGCAGGGTTTCCGGTTGTAATAGAGGATAAGCGTCGTGCAGTCATAGATGCACGGGCGGAAGCTGTTGCGGAACGCGCCGACACATCGCTACCCGAGGAGTTCAGGCGCCTTGAGTCGCTGCTGGCCGAAACAGAGGCCCTGCGGCGGCAACGCCTCTTTACCCGGGCATTCACACAGTACGAAGATCTGGCACAGCGCTTTCTCGCACTCGCTTCAATTACCCGCGAACTTCGTGAAGAGGCCGAGCGAGCTGTGGATGATGCGGAAACGCGTCTGCAGGAGATCCGCGACGAAGAATAGACCCGGCAGGCGCCGCGCACGCACCCGACACGCGCTTAGTCCAGCGTCGGCAGGATCCTGAGCACTGCGCGGGTTATCGGGGCGGTCAGCGGCTCGTCATCCTCCTGCGATGCGGGGGGAAGATCATCATCCTCAGGTTCGGTCTGACTGACTCTGGTGCTCACTGTGGCAGCCGCACGACGCTCTGCGACAGGACTGCGGGGAACTTCGTTTCCGACGACAGAACTTTGCTGACCGGCCTGAACTGCGATGCGCTGTCCGAATACGTTGATGATTTCAACGATTCCCTCGTCGACCGAAAGATTCTGCCCGTCAAACTCAAATGATGTTCCGCGGACAGACGCCGTCGCAGTCGGGCCGCGAAGCTGAAAGTCAAATTGCCGTCCGGAAGCGCTTCTGACCTCGCCACGGACCCGTCCGATCTCCAGATCCATATCCGTCGTTACGACGTTCTCACGCTCAAACAGCTCCTGTATCGTAAGACGCGAGAGCGCCCGAATGCGAATCACCGTCTCTTCAATATCGATCGCAGCCGAAGATCCGAATCCGGTTGAAATGCGGGTTCCTGCTGTCACACTCTGGCCTACTTCGGCAGTCTCCCACGATCCACCCGGCTGCTGTATCTCCACTGTACCACGCACCTGACTGATAACTGCACGGTCTACGCCCTGCGAAAAAAGATGCGGGACAGCGAGTAGAACGAGGACACACACGATCAAAAGCAGTTCTCGAAAACGTTGCATAGAAAAATCTCCTTTTTCGTACAAGGCCGGATCAGAATGACAGAGCAACCTGCAGTCTACCGGAAAGAACCGGTGAATCCACCGTAAGACCGGAACCGGGTATATATCCGAACGCCGAAGCGAGTATCGACAGATCAGAAACCGGTCGATACCGTAGCGAAAGCCCACTATCAAGCCCAAGATACACGGATTCAGTGTCTTCGTTCACCAGTTCGCTGCTCTGTGTTCTGCCGAGCCTGAATATACCACGTGAATCGAGAACAATCTGTAATCCGGATAAAGCACCGGTAATGAACGGACGGGTTGCCCAGGATGCCGAAAGCTGGGTATGTCCGGCGGCCGGGACTGGCTCGACCCGTCCAAGTGTCAGCGGAGTAACCGGGCGGTAATCGGAAAGTCCTGTCGCCTCACTGCCCGCTGCAATCCACGAGAAGGTCAGTGTGTTGCGTGTGTCGGCTCCCGGATAATACTCCAGAAATGCCTCGGCAAGAACGGAAAACTCGATCTCCGATAAGCCCGGTTCTGTAAAGACGGCACCGGTCCCGGCAATCGCCGACGCATTGAGGACGAGCACATCGCTGATCGGTGTCTCGGAATAGACGGTAAGAAAAGCCGAGTGATACGATGGACCGGCATTCAGTTCCTCCGGTGGCAATACGTTCGGCAGGTCCCATTGAGTAAATAGTTCCACACCCCATTCGGAGCCGCGCTCGTTCCGCCGCCCGTAGCCACTGCGTGTAAGAAGCTTAGCCGGACCAAAGACAGCGTCATCCGAGGTTGAGGCCTGTAAGAGTGCGTCTTCGCTCGTAAGAATAATGCGTGAGCTCGGAAGAAGTACGAGGCCGGTATAACCGGCATCCATGCGGACAACCGTGCTTCCGAAATCACCACGGATGCGTACGCCGTCTGCCGGATGAACCGCAATGCGCCCCGTGCGATCGCGGAACGAGTACCGTCCCAGCCGGTACACGGCGAGCCCACCGAAAACATCGGGACTCTGCACCTCGACGTAGAGTTGCTCGAGATCGATGAGGTATTCGCCGTCGAGGAATGCGTCAGGCCCGGGGGCATACTCGGCGAATGCGAGGACGCGAACGCGACCCTGATCGCCCAGAAGCGCATTTGCTCCGAACGATGCCCGAAACCGTTGAGTAAATGCGAGATCCGTGTCGACTGGCACCCAGCGAAGACCTGAGGAACTGCTGACCACCAGCTCGAAACCGGCCTGCTGCGCTACGACCGCCGTTATCTGCACACATGCAAGTGCAAAAAGAAGGAATAACCTGACAAAGCGCGTGTGCATACATTGCCCCCCAGACCGAAACGAATGATTTCTTGTATCACGCTTCCCGGTCAGGGGCAAGTCACGTCATTGTATCGGGGTTACTGGGGAAACGCGGAAAGGAGCTTCTGCATCTGCGCCCAGCGCTTCTCGCCGACCTGATCGACGACACGACCGTAGGCGTTCTTCCAGTTCCGGAGTCCTTCTTTGACTGCAGTGACACCTTTCCTGCTCAGTGAGTACCGCTGCGTTCGTTTGTCCTTGCCCTGTTTGCTTGTAACATAGCCTTTCTGCTCCAGGGTATCGACGATGCGACTGACCGTGCTGGGGTCGGATCCGATATGACTGGCGAGTTCGGAGCAACCCGGTCCGTCGAGCATTTTGATGTGGGCCAGTATCTGGAACTGTGCATTAGTGACTTTTCCACCACGAAACTCTTCTTCAAAAATGCGGCTGATCGACTTGTACACCTTTCCTATGCGACTTGCCGGACACACCGACGCAACGGAACCAAGGTCTTCGAGAAGCTCATCAACGGCCTGTTCGTGGACTAAAATGTTCGTACTCATACTCTTTTTTCCTTATATTGTAAGAATACTTCCGACCGGAGAGTTAGTCGACAGTTGTATCCTGCTTCGGACTGCAACTAATCAATAAAGTTTGCGGAAACGTTTACCCGTAGGATATTGCATACTGTGATTACGTGCAGTTAAAACCGTATACAGGAGCGGCCCCGTGAAACAGCTGGTACTTATCGGCGCCGGACATACGCATATACACATATTGCGAAACGCAGAAACACTGACTCAATCGGGAGCCAGGATCACTATTGTTACTCCGGAAACAGGGCATCCTTACTCGGGTATGGGCCCCGGTCTTCTCGGTGGCAGTTACCGCTGGGAAGAAATATGTATTCCCGTGCAGGAACAGGCTGCACGTGCCGGCGTCTCGTTCCTGCGGGCATCTGCGCGCTCGGTCGATCCCGATGCCCGGGTTCTCACCCTCGGGGATGGCCGCAGGCTCGAATACGATGTCCTTTCAATCAATATCGGCAGTGACGTAGCTCCGACAGCCTCCCTGCAGGACCATCGAGTATACCGGGTCAAGCCGATCGCAAACCTTGCCCGCCTGAAGTCGGACCTGATAGCTGCGAGGTCAGCGACGTTCGGCGACGCCGCGCATCTCCAGACCACCACATATTCGCAGACCGCCACGCAACGGCGCACGACCCGGGTTGCCGTCATCGGGGGCGGCCCTGCGGGCGTCGAGTGCGCCGGAAACATCGCGTACCTTCTGCACACACACGGAATCGAAGCGTCCGAAGTTACGCTGTACTCACGGTCGGAGACACTGGGCCGCATGACACCCGAACGCAGCCGGTGGATAGAGACCTTTCTGCAGAGCCACCGCGTCGCCGTTAGACGCGAAGTGGTGACTTCCTCAGACGACATCGATGCCGATTTCGTCGTTCTGGCGTCCGGAACACATCCTCCTGAAACACTCAGAGACTTCGGTCTCCCTCTTGGTCCGGGTGGAGGCCTTGCAGTCAACGACTACCTTCAAAGCGTGGATCATGCAAACGTCTTTGCGGTCGGTGACTGCGCCGATTTTGTCCGGGAACCACTCGACCGGGTTGGCGTCTACGCGGTGCGCATGCAACCGTTACTGTTCGACAATGTGCACGCACTTTTAAGGGAGCAGACCGAGGAAATCCGTCGGTTTACGCGCACCGGACCATACCTTGCCGGTGTCAACCTCGGCTTCGGGCAGGGACTGCTCTATCGGGGCAGATGGGACCTGCGCGGTCGGGCGGCCTTTCGACTGAAGGATTTTATCGATCGCCGCTTCATGAAACGATACCTGTTGTGATAGCTTCAGACACATAATGAACCGTCAGTACAGCTCCGAAGAGGTGCAGCAGATTATTACCCGGGCGCTCGAACTCGATCAGCACACGAGTCTTCACGCTGACCCTCGTGAGTCCGAGCCGGAAGGCTTTAGTGAAAGCGATCTTGCGCGCATCGCCTCGGAGGTCGGCATTCCGCCGGAGGCTGTCAGACAGGCGAGGCTCGAGCTTCAGGCCTCGGCAATGCGGGCAACAGTCAGCGGCAACCTCATACGGGTGGAGGAAACGGTTCAGGGAACCCTCGATGACGATGGTCTGCGCCGCCTCGAACGGGACGTATCAGGCATCGTCGCACAGGAAACATCCGGGAACCCCCTGGGCATGTCCGAGTCGACAATGCTCGGCAGCTCTTCGATTCGATACAAGACCGGGTACCTGAAAGAGCAGCTCGAGGGCCACAAGCTTCAGTTTACGATACAGTGCGGACCGGATCACATCGACCTGGACGTCACTGACGATATCTCAAACAGTGTTATCGGGCTGTACGGTGGCATCATAGGCGGGGCAGGCCTTGGCATTGGACTCGGCGTGGGGCTCGGCATCGGTATCGGTGTCCTCGGATCGGCCGCCTTTTCGGTTCTGTTTCCGGTCGCAACGCTGTCCGGCATGTATGCGCTGTCGCGAAAGCTTGTGTCCCAGTTTCGGAGCAAGCGCATCCGAGAGGTTGAGCGCCTCAGCAAAGCCCTGATCACCGCGATTACGGCGGAGACGGCAAGAGGGATCGATCAAGTCTGATAACACCAAACAGCGACACAATTACGACGACTCCGCCGAGAATTGCCAGAAGCCCCGGTATCTCCGCAAAGATCAGGGCCGCGAGTACCGAGGCGAACAGCGGTTCGAGGAGTATGGACGCCGACACGAAACTTGCCGGCAGGTACTTGAGCCCCCAGTTGAATATGCTGTGACCCAGTATCGTGCAGAAGAAGGCCAGTGCAAGGAAGATGATGAACTCCCGCACCGCATAGCCTGTCAGAGGCACCGGGGCGATGAGCGTGAACACCAGCAGGAAAAGCGTAGTGCTCGCGTAGACGCTGAAGTTGTACGTGACCGCGCCGACGCTTCTGCGCACGGCCCGGCCAATGAGCATATACCCGGATACCGTCGCCGCACCGGCAACCGCAAGCAGGTTGCCCGTCAGAGCACCGGGATCAGCACCGGCATCCGAGACACTTAGAATCACACTCCCCGCAATCGCGGCAAGGATGCAGACGAATACCACAGGTCTCACCGACTCACGAAGAAACAGTACGCTCCCGGTCGCGACAAAGATCGGGTGAAGAGAGACGAGAACCACCGCACTGGCCACACTCGTGTACTGAAGGCTGGTGATCCACGTCGCAAAGTGCAGCGCCAGAAACAGTCCGCTGAGAACAAGCAGCAACACTACGCGTAGCGGGTGCCGACCCACAGAAGCGCTGCTTCCGGAACGAAGGGCGGCACGCCGACGTTGGCGACGCAGGCCAAGAAGGTAACTCGGGAGCAGCATTGCGGATGTAAACAGCATGCGGTAGAAGGCGATCACAAGCGGTGGTGAGTCGGAGAGGCGAATAAAGATCGCGGAAAGCGAAGCGAATAATACCCCTGCGACAAGGATGGAACGTGCGTGATGCGACGCGTTCACCTCAATACCCCCCGGGCTCTATACAGTTCAGTGTCAGCTCGGGTAAGGCCACCTCGAGCAGGTTCCACAGATCAGGCAGCAAACGGTCAAGTATCATGCGCGACTCCAGCGGAAGGGAGATATAACGGTTTCCCTGCCGGTCGTCGTAACACTGAAGCTTCGAGAACTCGCACCACCGGTCCTGCAGGATATCGAGCAGATGCTGTGCAGGTACCCCGAAGCGTCGGTGCAGGAGCGAAAGATTCACTCCGCTTCGCGTACGCAGCCCGTTCATGAAGTGCTCGAAAAGGTGATCCGTCAGAGAAAGGACTTCTATAGCGGGTCGATACTGTCCGTGCTTCCACTGCTGGTAGCGAAACACATCCTCACCGGTCAGACGCAGCGGCACACATCCGCGTTCGCCATCGCCCGTCCGTGCGTATACCATTCCGACCGCTCCGGGTCCAATTCCGAGGTAGGGGTTCAGATTCCAGTACGCCGCATTATGGACAGACTCCTGCCCCGGGAAGGCATAGTTGGAGACCTCATAGGACTCGAGTCCGGCTCCCTGTATCGTCGTCGACGCCGCGTCCCAGAGGTCTTCGTGAGCGTCCTGTGTGGGCATCGAAAGTCGTCCATCGACGATCTGCTGATGAAGCACCGTATCTTCCTCCACCGTCAGTCCGTACAGCGACACATGCTCGATACCGCTTTCCAGCAGTTCGTGCAGATCCTGCTTCAGACTCTTGACCGTCTGCCCTGGAGTTCCCACGATTACATCGACACTCAGACGACCTTTGAAATGATGCCTGAGGTACTCAAGTGCGCGCAGGGCGGTAGCTCTGTTGCTTCGCCGGCCCAGGACCGCGAGCTCATTGTCGTGCAGACTCTGCACACCCATACTGATCCTGTCGATGATTGAGGCGTTCAGGACCGACACCAGGGCGGGATTGACCGACTCGGGATTCACTTCGATAGTCGCTTCTCGCAGGCCGTCCACGGTACGGAACGTCCCTGACAGCGCCTCGAGAAAGGACTCGAGCCTCTCAGCGGGTATGGCACTTGGGGTGCCTCCGCCTATATAGAGCGTATCGACAGCGGGAGCTCCAAGAGCTTCGTGCCAGAAGGCCGACTCGGCGACCATTCCCTCGAGCGTCTCGTTGAGAACCCGCGGTGGGTACCCGGTTTCGAGATAGAACGCGCAGTAGTGACACCGCGTCCTGCAGAACGGGACGTGAACGTACACCGAGACCCGCTCATGCCGTAGGGGTTCGAAACCAGCATCATGAAGCGCGTGCCGTATGTGCATTGTCGAGTCGTGCATACGCTATACCGGTGGGCAGACGTGAGGTGGTGCGTCTCCTCGATACACCATCTGGCCGTCCCTTATCACTTCGGCCTGCATGGCGTCTTCGGGCAGATCCAGATCGAGCTCCGTGCAGGCCCGGGTCCAGGCGTCGGGAAGTCCTGCGCGCACCGTCAGAACGCTGCCTGAGTACGGTAGAGTAAGCTCCAGCCTGAACGCACGAAGGTACATGCGCCCGGAACCAAGCATGCCCGACACGATCTCGTTATACAAGCGGTCCCCGTGACGATTGTCGCCGATAATGGGGTGAGAAATAGACTGCAGATGACGTCGGGCCTGGTGCCAGCGTCCGGTTAACAGGGTAACACGAAGCAGACTGAACCAGGATTCCTCATAGTCACCGGCGGGAATAGAAACCACACTGCGCGAGAGCGTCTGATACCGGGTAAAGGAGGCCGACGGCTCGTAGCCCTCGCCTCTTACAAGCGAACGCTCGATCAGCCCTTCATCCGGTGCATGACCGCGAACTATGGCCAGATACTCCTTTGTGATTTCCGACTCTCTCAGTAGCGCAGAGATGAGCCCGGCTGTTTCCTTGTCCAGAGCGAAGAGCATGATGCCGCTCGTACCGCGATCAAGCCGGTGGACGACCTGTACTTTCCGGTGCAGCAGCCCCGAGAGCGTATTAACGCAGTTCGGAGCGCGTCGGTCATACTGGTTCGGGTGTACGATCATGCCGGCAGGCTTGTCGACGACGACAAGACGCCCATCCTGCCAGAGTACGGGTATCCGGTAATGAGAGCCCTGAATCAATGTGGTATCATTCGCATCAGACATGGGCTCAGGCCTGACCGAGACTCAGGTCGCCGTGTATCTTGAAGACGCGCCCGTCGCGTGTCACCTCCAGACGACGCCCCGGAAACTCCCGCGGAAGCAGCTCGCGAATCATCGCGACCGCATCGTCGTCGATCTGTTCTTCCACGTCGTCGGGTACACGATCGAGCGTAGCGATCTCGATGCTCAGGGCGTAGCCGCGCCCGAACTGCGAACCGTAACCGGCAGTGAAGCTGGCACCGACGTTAAAGAGCCCGGAGTGCTCCTTGTTGCTGGTTGCCCCGTGTGGCGGGCGGGCGGGGTGAAGGTCGTACAGTGACCCATAGCGCTCTTCGAGGTAGTCATCGACCTCGTCAAAAACGCGTTTGAGCCGATCCTGAAAGTCTTTTGTGTGTGGATGCCGAATGGACATATTGCTGTGTTACCCCGCAACGTCCAGATACATCATGAAAAAGTGGCTCGCGGCACCGAGCAGAACAAAAACATGCCAGATCTCATGAAACCCGAACACCCCCGGATAAGGGTCCGGTTTCTTGACGGCGTAGATCACGGCGCCTACGGAATAGGAAACCCCTCCTGACAGAAGCCAGAACACGCCGGTGTTCGAGAGCGACTGTACGACGGGCCGGATGCCGATCAATGCCAGCCACCCGATGACGAGGTAGACACCTGCGGTGAGCCATCGTGGTGCGTTCAGCCAGAACAGCTTGATAATGATACCGGCAAGGGCGAGTCCCCAGACAACACCGAAGAGACTCCAGCCCCAGCCGGGAAACTGCGGTTGCAACGAAACAAGCGTAACCGGCGTGTAGGTCGACGCAATCAGAACATAGATCGATACATGATCGAACTTCCGGAGTCTTCGCAGCGTCTGCTCAGATCCCCTCGACGCGTGATACAGGGCACTCGCGGTGAACAGCATGATCATACCCGTGCCATAAACCAAAAAACTGATTATCTGGACGGTATTCCCGTAGCCCTTCAGAATCAGAAGCACCAGACCTGCAACTCCGAGAAGCGCTCCGAACGCATGGGTCAGCGCATTGACTGGCTCGCGAATAAATGACTGCTTCACTGCACGATCAGATGCCGATCTTGACATTGTACAGGGTCCTCATGGGTATGAACGTTGTTCCGGAATAGAATCCGGAGCAGACGATCCTGCTCCGGACGGAAGGCATAGGGTAATGGTTCAGTCTTCAAAGACGAACTTGTCGGTGGCACCAAGGTGGCCGAAGGCATCCACGAGACGCTTGACGACCTGCTTTTCTCCGAGGTGCATCCATCCCCGGGGATCGATCTTCTTCTTGTTCGGCTTGTCGGGACCTTCGGGGTTACCGATCTGCGAGTGCAGATAGCCGTCGTTTTCATCCATGTACTTCTTGATCGGCTGCGTGAATGCCCACTGCGTATCGGTATCGATGTTGAACTTCACGACACCGTAGGATACCGCCTCGGTGATCTCGCCTTCGGTTGAGCCCGAACCGCCGTGGAAAACAAGCGCGAGCGGCTTTTCGGGAAGACTGTGCACTTCGGCTACCTTGTCCTGTGAGGCCTTGAGTATTTCCGGCTTCAGCTTCACGTTACCGGGCTTGTACACGCCATGGGTGTTTCCAAACGCGGCAGCAACCGTGAATTGTCCAAGATCCTTCAGCGCTTCGTACGCGGCGAGAACCTCTTCGGGCTGGGTATAGAGCCGTGATGCATCAACACTGCTGTTATCGACGCCGTCTTCTTCCCCGCCGGTAACGCCAAGTTCGAGTTCAAGCTGCATGTCAATGGCGGCGAGCTTCTTCATGTACTCCTTGCAGGTCGCAAGGTTTTCTTCCAGCGGCTCCTCACTCAGGTCGAGCATGTGGGAACTGAACAGAGGGGCACCGGTTTCCTTGTGGAACTTGGCGCCTTCTTCGAGAAGACCATCGATCCAGGGCAGGAGCTTTCGTGCCGCGTGGTCGGTGTGAAGGACGACCGCGACTCCATAGATCTTGCTGAGAATGTGGACGTGACGTGCTCCTGCAACACCACCGGCAACCGCGGCACGCTCGTCACTGTTGTCAAGGAACTTACCTGCGTTGAAGTGGGCACCGCCGTTGGAGAACTGTATTATGATCGGGGCGTTGGCCTCTTTGGCCGCCTGCATTGCTGCATTGAGACTGCTCGAACCGATGACGTTATATGCCGGAAGAGCGCATTTGGCTTCGCGGCAATAGGCGTACAGATCTACGAGATCCTGTCCAGTTACGACACCGGGCTTCAGCTTAAGTTTTGAACCTGCTTTGTTCATATGGATAACTCCTTCGTTTTGATTCTATGGTTTACTGTCAGAATCGTATCATGTTTCCGGTACTGTCCACCACCCTGGTGCCGGCGCCGGTCGATAGCTTGCCCCGATAATGGTCACGGATGTATTTTTACGCCATGACACTACATATTCCAGCCACTAATCCCGGTCCACATTCCGCCGAACACGCCGTTCGCACCGGGGTTGCCCCTTCGGATGCACGAGGCGCTCTGATTATGGTGCATGGGCGGGGCGCAATTGCTGAAAGCATCCTGGGGCTGCTGGCCGAACTGGTAAGTGATGATCTTCACGTAGTTGCACCGCAGGCGGACAGTAACACCTGGTATCCCTACAGCTTCCTCGAGGACATCTCTTCCAATGAGCCCTATATTTCGTCAGCGCTCGCTACTATGGATGAAGTCACCGAACGCATTATCCAGGCAGGGATACCCGCAGAACGCATCTGCTTCCTCGGTTTCAGCCAGGGAGCCTGCCTTGCCAGCGAGTACGTTGCGCGCAGACCGCGGCGCTACGGTGGGCTGTTCGCCTTGAGTGGAGGGCTGATCGGGCCACCGGGGACACCTCGAGACTATCCCGGGAGCCTGAGCGGCACGCCTGCATTCTTCGGATGCAGCGACCAGGATATACACATTCCGAAAGAGCGGGTAACCGAGTCGGCTGAAACGCTTGAGTCAATGGGTGCCGAGGTGACGTGTCGACTGTATCCGGGAATGGGTCATCGTGTAGACAAGGACGAGATAGATTTTATCAATCAGATTCTTCAAAACGTTGGCCGGGATCACTCAGTCTGAAGAACTCCTGCAGCGGCGGCAGGTCGGACTTGAGAGCCTGATTGAGAGACCCCTCGAACACTGCTTTCCCGGAGTCGAGAAAAAGCATTCGGTCTCCAATGCGCTTGATACTCGTGAGTTCGTGAGTAACGATTACAACCGTAATCTTGAGTTTCCGGCTCAAACTTACGATCAGTTCATCGAGCGATGCCGCGGTGACCGGATCGAGTCCGGCGCTCGGTTCATCGAAAAAGACGATTTCGGGATCGAGCGCAAGCGTGCGCGCGAGGGCGGCACGTTTCCGCATGCCGCCTGAGAGCTCTGACGGCATCGAGTGTTCCGCGCCTTCAAGTTCCACGAGCTCAAGCTTCCTCGATACCACACGCTCAATCAGCTTGAGCGGCATGCGCGTATGCTGTTCCAGCGGAACCGCCACGTTCTCTGCTACGGTATAGCTTTGTATCAGTGCGCCGCTCTGAAACAGCACTCCCATGCGCGGGCGCAGCTCCATGAGCTCGTCCTGGCTTAAGTGGGAAATGTCCTGACCAAAAAATTCGATGCGACCGGAACTCGGTTCATTCAATCGCAGCGCATTGCGAAGCAGGGTTGTTTTTCCGCAGCCGCTTCGCCCTGCAATGACCGTGATCTTCCCGGGAGGGAACGACGCGTTCACGCCGTAGAGGACCTGTTTCCCCTTGTAATGGCAATCAAGATCGTGGATAGCCATGACCGGTTGTTGTGCGTCGCTCATGAAACTACCCTATAGCACATACACGAGGCTGAATACGACATTCAGGATGACTACGACAAATGTGGTGGTTACGACGGCGTTCGTCGTCGCCTTCCCGACCTCTACCGCACCGCCTTCGACATTCGTCCCGGAATACACCGCGATGGCGGCAATCGCCCAGCCGAACAGGAGCGATTTCGTGAGCAGTAACAACCCGTCTCCGGCAGAAAGGATGTTCAGACTGCGATCAATATACGTCCGGGCCGGTTGTCCCGCGACAAACACCGAGACGACAAGCCCGCTGAAAATACCGATGACCGCACTCAGAAATGCGAGCATAGGCATGACGACCGTCATGGCTATGAACTTCGGACCCACGACATACTCGTAAGGGCGTATTCCCATGGCGCGTAGCGCGTCGATTTCGTTCGTGACCTGCATGGTGCCGATTTCGCTTGCCATCGCTGAACCGGTGCGTCCGGTCACGATAATGGCCGTGAGAAGCGGCGCAAGCTCACGGAACATCGCGAGCGCCATGAGATCAGCGATAAAAGGCGTCCCACCGAACTGCTCCAGCTGCACGGCTCCCTGAAGAGCCAGGATGAACCCTATGATAAACGACAGAAGCCCGACGATGGGCACACCGCGCGCTCCGATCTGGACAATCTGTTCGGAGATTGCTCCTTTACGATGTCGTGAGGGTATAAAAAGCGACACGGCAGAAGCAGCAAAGACTTCTCCCGCCACGAGCAGTCCTTCCGTAAGCATGTGAAAGATCGCATACAGACCGGCACCGATCCCGTCGCTGAAAAAACCTCGTGGGGGTTCCGTTGGCATGACCTCCAGAGGTTTGTCCGCGAAGGTATTTATGACATCCTCGACCGCGGATGAGGCGTTAACCACCGGCAGGGGCTTGCGATACCCACCGTCACGCAGCGTTTCAATGAGCCCGAGACCGCAGCTGTCGACTCGACCGACCCCGGATAGGTCGACGCTTTTCAGAGCGAGCAGCTGTCGCCTCCGGATTTTACCGAGTCGCCGGGCTATCGCCGGCACGGTGTTCAGAGTAAGTTTTCCTTCCAGATACAGAACATGGTGCTCAATGCGCATTGGTACCTACTGGCCGGCGAAATCATCCCGGATTCGCTGATCGAACTCCGCCACAGCCTCCAGAAAAAGTGCGTTTGCGCCCCACGCGAACGCGACGAGGTCGCCCGCCTCCAGTTCTTCGTTCCGGCGGAACTCTTCCCGTACGAGCACCCGGCCGTCAGGGCGACGCAGCTCGAACACGATCTCGACACGCGCCTCGGGTGTGTCACAACAGAGAAACTCGAGTCGACGTATCGCGGAGTGAATCTCGAAATCCGCCGGAAGAGGACTGAACTCGCCGATGATCTCGCTGAAGGTCCCGGTATCGTGAAAGTACCGTTCGATGAAATCCTGCAGCGTATCTACAAGGTCGATCGCCCACATGTCGTCGGTCAGATACTGAAAGCGTGGGGAACCGTCCCTGACCACAATCTGTCGCCGATTGTACGCGGCCGACACGTTCGGTTCGAATACGCGGACAACTCCGAGTTCAACTGCATCGGTCGTCGCTTCGGGAGCGCTGTACTCAAGCGCGTAGTAGTACGTTGCCCGTGATGGAAATATGGTACATGAACTCAACAGAGTTACCGCGGCGCCAAGCAGCAGCGTCCGCACAAAGCGCGTTTTCCGTTTCTTATGCATCATCGTAAGCTTCCTCCCGTGGAGCGTCCCCGAAGCAGGAGTGAGGGATCGCTGTTCAGCTGTGCAACCAGATCGTTCAGGGAGTTGATGGTTCGATCGAGTGTTCGGACCGTCTGCGAGAAGGTCTGTCTGTTCTCCCGTATGGCCTGATCGAAAACGGTTACAGTACTTCCTGCTCCAGCAACCACTTCCTCAACCGCGAGAATCGCTCGATTCAGACTCTCGGACGTCTCAGCCAGATCAAGAGACATCACGGTCTGCTCGAGATGTTGTACGATGCGTTCTATTCCCTCGGCGCTTCGAGCGATCGTTTCAATCGATCGAACGAGCTCACCGCTGCCGGCAGTCACGTTGTCCACAGTCGACTGCACGCCACTCCGGTTCTCTTCCAGAATTGAAGAAGCCGCCCGGAGAAACGACGTAACCTCCTGCCGGTTTTCCTCACCGACAAGATCGACCACTCCTTCAATGATGTCATCGAGCGAATCGGCTATCGTGCGGGCGGAAGCGGTCAGCTCGTCCAGAAGTGAGCCTTCTGCGACGAGCACTGTACCGGGTTCCAGACGGGGGGCCGAATTTGTTCCACCGCTGAGACTGATCACCGTAACCCCGGTTATACCGATTGGCTGCACCCCTACCGTGACATCCGACGGGACAGGAACTGAGCGGTCGATCGCGACCCTGATCTGTATGGTCTCGATATCCTCCGGCGCGAAGGAGATATCGCGAACGTCTCCCACCGGTATACCGCGATACTGCACCCTGGAACCGACAGCGAGCCCCGAGACGGGCGTGTTCCGGAACTCGACGATGTACTCGTCATCGCTTCTGAGGAGCTGATCGCTGATCGCAGAGACGAAAAACGCCCCGATGAGCACGAGACAAACCGTCACGAAAATCAGCGCTCGCCCAAGTCGGCTCGGAGATCTCATTGGGTACTGCTCTTTCTATCGAAGATCATGGGTAGTCCTTTCTGTGCGGCGTCGTCCCGGAGAACGGGTATCAATGAAAAGAAAGACGGCAAAGCCGAGGGTAGCCAGGATGACCGGAAAACCCAGCAATCTGTACATTGCACGCAAACCTATCGCCGAAACAATAATACCACTTAATGAGCTTCCAATCACGCTCCCGATACCGAAATGCACTGAAGTTGCGGTGGTCTGAAAGACGGTGGCGTACCGGCGAGGCGCGATACGGTCGATGTAGTGAATGCTTACCGGCAGAAAAACGCCAAACGACAGACCGTGAAGGGCCTGGGCGGCAACGAGCCCCTCGGGGCTGTGTATCCATCCGAGCAGTCCGATCCGCAGAATGAACATGGCCATGGAAAAGAGCAGGAGTGCCCGGGGTCTGAACCACTTCAGCAGTAGAACCGAGGCAAACATGAAGGGGATTTCGCCTCCGGCTCCGACCATCTGCGCGAGTCCGACCATAGTACTGCTTCCACCCGCTTCGTAGATGAGCAGCGGCAGGAACGTAATCGCCGCGCGAAGCTGAATGAAGATCAGAAGCGACATTACAAGAAAGACCATGTATGGAACCGAAGTCAGCATGGCCTTCACAGCGCCACCGGAGATATGTGGTGTCTGCGAAACGACCGGCCGGTCGGCAACGGCATGGACCGGGGCGTCGTCTTCGGCATCACCGGCAACACGGGTTTCAACCGCTTCGGGTCCCGGCGGTGGTGTATGGCTGCGAGAGATCCGCAGCGCCATAATCGCAGCAAGCCCGACAGCGACGGCGTAATAGGGAAACATGATCCCAAGCGAAGTTGCATCGATCAGCCGTCCGAGGGTCAGACCCCCGAGGGCAAATCCAGCCGAACCGAAGCCTCGGGCGAGGCCATACTGTACCCCTTTGTCACTTCGACGGGTGTGCATGATCCAGCTGTCGAGGATGCCGGGCATTGCGTTCGCGGTTGCCGAGTACGCCAACCCCAGGACGAAAACCGGCAACAGGCGGGCACCCGCGACAGGGATCAGGAGGACAGCAGCAGCCCCGACGGCGAAGGACAGAAGCATCACGAATCGGTGCCGGCTTCCGGCGTCGCAGAATGCACCCCACAAGGGAGCCGATATAATCCCGCCAAGGAAAATACTCGACATGACAATGCCCGCTGCGCTGCTTCCAAGCCCTATCGTCGTCAGGTACGGAACCAGAAACGCTTCAAGCGCGACGACACTCGACCAGAAAAAAAACTCCAGCCCCGCAAATTTCCACGTAGTACCGGAAACAGCGGGCCCCCGGTGTGATGTATCGCCCATACGGGGAATATAGTGATACTGCCTCAACTGCTCAAGTTATTGCCGTTCCCGCATCTGCGGAATAATATGGCTGTCATGAATGACGACCAGACACCGGAACGGGCGTATCAGATCAGTGAACGGATTCGGCAGGACTTCGTCGACAGGATCAGCAACGGCTACTCCCACGACTATCTCACTGAAGACGAGTTCGAGCACAGGCTGGACGAAGCCAATCGGGCAACCGACCTCCGTCAGCTTCGACGCCTCGTCGCCGATCTGCCCTCTTCAGACGCGCCGGTACCGGCCCGCACCGGCAACCATGACGCTCTGGCTGATCTGCCTGCTGAGGACCGTGGATTTCTCATGGCAAGCGCGCCTCCGGCCGAAACAGACCGGGTCGTCTGCGTGTTCAGCGGAACCGAACGGGGAGGATCCGGGGGTCTCGCGAAAAAGACCTCATCGATAACCGTTTTCGGAGGCACCGAGTTTGATCTGCGAAACACGGCATTCGTCCCAGGTGAGTACTACGAGATCGAGTGCTTTGCGGTGTTCGGCGGTGTTGAAGTCATCGCACCGCCGGGAGTGAACGTTGTCGTCAGCGGTTCGGGGCTGTTCGGTGCCTTCGAAGGCGTATCGCATACCGCAGGTCCCGATCGACCAACGGTCACGGTGAAAGGTTTCGCGCTGTTCGGCGGGATCGAAGTATCGGTCAAGGGCCCAAAAAAGAAACTCTTCGGCAAGCGTTAGTGTCCTGTCGGGTTCGTCCCGGCGAGTTTTGCCACCGCTCGTGGGGTCGCGGCCTTCATTGCTTCGGTAACCGGCCCGGTAGCACGGTAGTCAAACTGCCCCGTAAACTGCGCGAGATCTTCGTGAACGGCCGCCAGATCGTGGTCAATAATGCCGAAAACTGTGTCAGCATAGCGGGAGAACTCAGCGCCGGACAGTGTCTTTCTGCCAACGCGCAAGGCGAACGGCAGATGCGTCAGACAGAATCCGCGGGATTCCTGGAAACGCTGCCGGAAGGTCGCGTCGTCGGTAAAAAGCCGCGCGACGGTATACGCATAATTAGAAAGCGTGTACTGCAGACGCTCGCAGATCAGGCAGTCGTCGGTGCGGGCGATCATGGTCGCCTGGCTGCTCTCGAAAACTTTTGCCGTCGGGCCTTTGCGTCCCGTGAGCTTCTTCTGCTCGGAGGCCAGCGTTTCCCTGACGGTCTCAATGTACGTACCGGCCATCAGTGCAAGCCCGAGCTTGTTTCCGGCTCCCAGCAGCGCACGCCAGTGATGCGGACAGAATCCGCGCCTGTTCACCTTCACACGTATTTCGGGTGTCATGACCGAATCGCCCAGATAAAACTTCACGTACTGTTTTTCGAGGCGCTCGGCGAGAAAACACAGCGGACACGCCGCGTCTGCCTCATAGGCTTCCCATACCGGGATCGTTTCCAGTTCATACTTCATGGTGTTCACCACCATTGTGGCAGAAAACAAAAAAAACCGCGACAGTCAGACTGCCGCGGTTTCGTACGTACAAAGGTCAAACCTTACTCTTCGGCCGGGTCTTCAAGAATGAAGAAAGCCGCGCTGTTAGCGATGGTAAAGGTCCGGATCAGGCCCTGCGAGCGGTTCGTTGCTGCCCCAAGGGTATCCCCGTCGACACCATTGGCAACGAGATGCGCTTCAATGGCCTCGGTCACGTCTTCGGTCACTTCACCGTCGAAAGGCACCACGCGACCGCTCACGATCCGTGCGCTGCCCCGCTCGGGTGATACGGGGGAAAGGACGGCAACCGTGTTTTCGGCGTTGCCGAACTGATACACGTACATGCTTGTTCCGGTTACCGGGACACCGCGACCGACGGTTCCACCGACGGCTACATCACCGACGAGAAACGTGTCCAGATCGGCGGCCACCTCGGTGACACTCGTTGCAGGCGTTGCGCATCCTGCCAGAACGACTGCAAAAACGGCCGCGAGGCCAAGTATTGATCGTAATCTCATAATAATCCTCCAGATTGTGTGTGGGGGTAGTCTATCACTAAGCAACGGCATTCGTCCAAGAACGATTTGTCGCAGCCGTTCACAAATTACTTCTTTAAATCCGAAAAACGCACCCTGTTGAGCTCGAAAGGTTTCTTCAGCAGACTGTAATAGCCGCCCGCGAGCCGCGCAAGCGGGGCAAGACGCTCCACATTGACGTAAAAACCATCGTCAATGACGTCGTCTGCGACGAATACGTGATTGACGGTCAGCAGGGCCAGAGTTGAGCTCCCGGGCCCGTCACCGATCTGCACGGTCCGGTCAAGTCCGCACTCAAAGGCGACCGGCGCAGACGCCACTCGAGGTGTTTCAATCGTCTGCGACTCACTCAGCGTGACCCCGAGATACGAAACCTCTCCGATGTCCTGAGGGAAATCCGTTGCGGTCAGATTCATGACCTCCGCGTCCGTCTCGCTGACGACATTCACGACGCACTCGCGGCTCGCCAGGAGATTGCGCAGACTGTCTTTGTGGTGATCGTCCCGATCAGGATTCCAGCTGAAACTGACCGCAAGCGTCGGTGGGTTTGAAGCGACCGCGTTGAAGTAGCTGAAAGGTGCGAGATTGACAATCCCGTTTTCCGCACGCGTCGTGATCCAGGCGATCGGGCGCGGGACGACCGTCCCGATGAGAAGCTTATAGCGGTCTCTGACGGTCAGATCCTGGATTCGGATTTCCATATAGCGTGAACATCCCTGTGCCGGCTACTCGCGCGGGTTGAATGATGACTCCCGGGCAAGCTCCTCGAAAAGCTCGCGTTCGCGGGCAGACAGCTGCTTTGGAACGACGATCCTGAGGACCGCAAAAAAGTCCCCTCGGCCTCCCGATGAGGTGGAAAGCCCCTTCTCCCGTATTCGCAACCGGGTACCCGATCTCGCCCCCGCTGGCACCTTCATGTTCACTTTACTGCCGACTGTCTGTACGGTGACTGTCGCACCGAGCGCAGCCTCCCAGGGGGTGATCTCAAGATCGCGTTCGATATCGCTTCCATTCAGGCGGAAAACCGGATGCGTGTTGATTCTGAGGGTGATGTACAGGTCACCGGGCTTTCCTCCACCCGGTGAAGGCGAGCCCTGGCCGGTCAGTCTGAGCTTCTGCCCGTCGCGCACGCCTTCGGGGATCGTTATCTCGTAATTGCGGGGTTTGCCGGTCGGACCATCGGGATCGGCAAGGGTTATGCTGCGTTTTCCGCCGCGGAAGGCATCCTCGAGCGACAGAGCTACTTCTGCCTGTATATCCTGTCCACGCGTCGATCGCCTGCTGCTTCCCGCAGCACCACCCGCACTGCCGGCTCCTCCGAAGGGACTTCCGCCTCCGCGACCGAAGCCGCCGAAAATCGACTCGAAGAAGTCGCTGAACCCGCCCCCGAGATCTCCAAGATCTTCGAAGGAAAAGCCGCCCTGGGCGCCACCGGTGTTGTTCTCCGGTCGCCGGTTTCTACCGAATCCGAAATCCCAGTTCGATGGATCAAACTGGTCTCCGGCCTTCCAGTTATGACCGAGCATATCGTATTTCTTGCGGTTTTTTGGATCACCGAGCACCTCGTAGGCCTCGCCGACCTTCTTGAACATATCCTCCGCTTCTTTGGTCTTGTTCACGTCGGGGTGATACTTTGCCGCAAGCTTACGGTAGGCCTTTTTTATCTCGTCCTGGGATGCACTCCGGGATACACCCAGTATTTCATAGTAATCCTGATACGTTACTGCCACGCCTGATATCTCCCTTTTCTACAATGTACCAACAGATGCGGCCGGGGTGAATAGATTGCTGATATCAGTTCAGCCGGGGCATATAGATCGCGTCGCGATCGGTTCCCAGGGTTTCTCTCAAAGTCTGCTCTTTTTCGGGCGCAACCTCATCCAGGCGTTCCGGCTCAGGGGTATAATCGCGTGATATGCCCGGACTCAACTCCCGACGCCAGTCTGGGGCATCGGATCCGGTCTCATACTGAATTCGCCGCTTCACGTTAAAGCGTTTCTTCCCGTCTTCGACGACAGGGTCTTTGCCGACAACGCCGAAATTACCGCGACCGAGATAAACGATGCGATCACCTTCGTCGAGATGCTCGTCCTTCGACAGCTCACCCACGATGCACTCAATGTGGGCAGGAAGACCGTTGGAACGATGAGCGACAGCGCTGAACACATGGTCTATCGCCTTGCCGCAGACCGGACAGGGCGCATAGTCGCGCTCCGGAATCGGATCGGGCATCTTGATATACATGTCTTCGACACGGGTCTTCGGGCGACGATTCTCGGTCCGCGATGCGGAAGAGCGCCCCCTGCCACGACGCGAGCGACGCGAGCTTTTCTTCGCGGGTGCAGGGCTGGATGCGCCTTTGTCCTGAGGCGCAGAACTCTCAGCTCCGGCCTTGTTCTGCGTATCCTGTGTATTGCCGGTCTGACCGCCGCGACGGCGCCCCCGGCCGCGCCTCCGACTTCGTCCATTTTCTGCCATAGGTTTTTACGGTATCGCGGAACGGTCACCAGATACAAGCCTGATCGTCCGGCACGGGGCTACCGGCGTCAGTCTGTACCGCTGAGTTTCCGGAAGTAGGATTCGATTTCGACGATGCTGTATTCTGCGAGATCCGGCACGACCACGTGAGCGCCGCGTTCTCGCAATCCCTCGTGGTTGGAACCTCTGGCTACACCGATCACGAGAGCAAAGTTACCGTTCACGCCGGCCTCTACGCCCGAAAACGCGTCCTCGACCATGAGCGATCGCTCGGGATGGACTGACAGCCGTTCGGCAGCGGTGAGAAAGATGTCCGGTGCAGGCTTACCCTTGAGCCCGAGCTCGACGCTGGTGACTCCGTCGACAACCGTTCCAAAGAGGTCGAGCAGCCCTGTGGTCTCGAGGATGAACCGCGCGTTCTTGCTCGAAGATGCGACTCCGACCTGTACGCCCCGATCCCGCAGCTCCTCGACGAGTTTCACCGTAGAGTCGTATATCTCTACACCATCGCGCTCGACGATGCGCCGGAATGCGATATTCTTCGCGTTCCCGACTCCGCGGACCGTTTCCGCATCCGGGCCGTCGTCATCCGAGCCTTCGGGCAGACTGATACCGCGCGACTCGAGGAAACTCCGCACACCGTCGTAGCGAGGCTTCCCGTCGACGTAGGGTACGTAGTCCTCGTCATGAGTGAACGGTCGGGACGCCTCGTCACCGGCATCGAGCCGGTTCCCGAGAAAGTCCTCAAAGGTCTCCTTCCAGGCGGTAAAATGCGTCCTGGCGGTACCGGTAATGACTCCGTCAAGATCGAAAATCGCACCTTCACACCACCATGTATTCATGTGTTTCCTCCGTAACTGCAAGGTACATCCCCAGTACGAGCGCCTCGTATCGGTCGACAAAGAGCGTCTGCGGCGCAACATCCCGAAGCTGAGCCTGAAGCGCAGGATCCGTAGTCACGAATATAACCTCCAGCCTGGCTCCCGCCTCGGCCGCACGCCGGACCATGGGTACATCGCTCATAGTATCACCACAGACAAGCACGGATCGACCCTTGAGGCCTATTCCGGCGTGTTCGGCGACAAACAGCAGGCCGGCTCCCTTATCGTAGGCCGTGGCCGACGCGTCGAGCGTTGATATCTCCAGATCCCGACCCCCGTCTTCCACGTGAAAGGTGCGTCCGTCAGGATCGATTCGACGAATCTGCGCCTCGATTTCTGCCCTAAAGGCAAGAGACAGTTCCGGCGGACAGTTCGACTGCCAGTCCTGATAGGCGACCGAACATTCGCCAAACTTGGATTGAAGCCCCGACCCGACGTACCTGAACGACGCGAATCGATCAGTCAGGTACAAGTCCTCGACCGCCCGGGCAAGCTCGCGGAGCGCGCTTCGTTGATCCGGCCCCAAATGCTCTGCTATCCCGGAGCCGTCCGGAAACACGACCTCACGACCTTTTGACGCCGCGTACACAACCTGCGAGGAAGGCATGACGCTCAGATCAAGAATACCGGGATCGGCGAGTGGACCTGCGGTGAGTACCACGAAGTGATTACAGACAGCGGCTGCGAACCGCGTCAGCGAAAGCGCTACGTGTGCGGGCTGTATGCTCGTCACGTAGCGGTTCGAGTAGCCGTTAACGGTACCATCCCGGTCAGTGAAGCAGGCCTCAAACTGACGGCCGGCGAGCCGCTCAGCGACCAGCTGCGACTGATCGAGAATAGAGGAATCCTCGTCGCAGATACGACCGATCAGAGCCTCTATACCGTCCTCAGCCAGGACAATATCCCGCGCGAGTTCGGTTCGCTCGTAATCCGCTCGCGTGGAAACCGACTCGCCGGCGATCTCAACGTGCAGATTACCCGCCTCGTCCACGGCGGCGTCGATGTCGGCAAGAATGTCCCGGAGAGCATCCGCGGCATCGGGACAAATCTGTCCCTCGAGTGCATCACAAGCCAGATTGCGACGTATCTCTGTGCTGTCGAGATTACGCTCAACGAAACGTTCTATATGCATAGATGCCTGACCATTACCCGATGTCGGGGCGCTTGCAGGGGCGTGTGTTTCATAAGTATATTGTTCATCGTATACGTGCGGGATCGCTTCGGCAACATCCCCGCACCGACACAGCAGTTAGCCTAGTATTTGAGGAGAAAGCGTTTCCAGCGGGGAGCGCATATCGAATTTACATGTCAGAAAACCCGAAAGACTCTCAGGACCGCTTCGAAGAAAACGGGCAGGGACCGAAGATGAACAACAGCTATAAGTACTTTGTCTTTTTTCTTATAGCTATTTTTCTCATTCCGGTCGTAACCAACCTGTTTCTCGGTCAGCAGGACTCGAATCAGATCAGCTACAGTCGCTTTCGGCAGGAAGTACGGAACGGGAATGTAACCCAGGTCGTCGTGTCCGGCCAGCGCATAGAAGGCAGTTTCCGCGGCCGTGACGACGCAGACGGGCGTTTCAGTACCTTCATACCCTCATTCGGCGACCCGGATCTCCTGAATCTGCTCGAAGAGCAGGACGTACAGGTGCGCACCGAGCCCGAACAGGACTTCAGCATACTGGGACTGCTCTTGAACTTCCTCCCCATCATCATTTTTGTCTGGATTGGAATTATCCTGTTCCGCAGCATGCGGCAGCAGGGGCGAAGCATGTTCCAGATAAACCAGAACAAGGCCAAGCTGTACAAAAAGACCAAGGAAAGCGTCACCTTTGACGATGTCGCGGGTGTCAGCGCAGCCAAAGAAGAAATCAAGGAAATTGTCGATTATCTGAAGCATCCCGACCGCTATAAGCAGCTTGCCGCCCGAACCCCGAAAGGCGTACTGCTGATCGGTCCTCCCGGCACTGGTAAGACCCTCATCGCGCGGGCTATCGCCGGCGAAGCCGATGTTCCGTTCTACAGTATCAGCGGATCGGACTTCATGGAGATGTTTGTCGGTGTCGGCGCATCCCGCGTGCGGAAGTTGTTTGAAGAGGCGAAAAAGAACTCTCCGAGCATCATCTTCGTGGATGAGCTCGACAGTATCGGTCGCCATCGTGGCGCCGGGCTCGGAGGCGGCCACGACGAACGCGAACAGACACTGAACCAGCTCTTGAGCGAAATGGACGGCTTCGAACAGGCGCACACGACCATCGTGATTGCCGCTACCAACCGCCCCGACATCCTCGACCCCGCCCTGCTTCGCCCCGGACGATTCGACCGACGTCTCACGATCGGTCTGCCGAGCATGCAGGACCGCGTCGACATCCTGAAGATACACGCGCAGAAAAAACCGCTTGATTCCTCGGTCGATTTCGAAGAAATCGCACGGGGCTGCCCCGGCTTCAGCGGTGCCGATCTGGAGAACCTCCTGAATGAGGGCGCCCTCATTGCGGCCCGCACGCAGAAGACCGTCATTAACAGAGACGACATCATGGTTGCGCGGGACAAGATTCTCATGGGTCTTGAAAGACGCAATCTCATTATTACCGACGAAGAAAAGAAGATTATTGCCTATCACGAAGCGGGACACGCGATTCTCGCCGCGATTCTTCCGCATGCGGACCCCCTGCACAAGGTCACCGTAGTACCCCGCGACAGCGGCGCTATGGGTGTAACACAGCAGCTTCCCGCCGGCGAGCGTTACGTGTACTCGCGCGACTACCTGCTCGACCGCATTGCGGTGCTGCTCGGCGGACGGGCCGCAGAGGATCTCGTTATCAACAGTATTTCTACCGGAGCCGAAAGCGACTTCAGCGAAGCAACCAAACTCGCAAAGAGCATGGTCACCCGCTGGGGCATGAGCGACAAGATCGGACCGATGGCGCTCGGAGGTGATCGCAAGGATGTCTTCCTCGGTGAGGAAATGGGCAGGCCCAAGGATCACTCCGAGGAAACCATGCGCGAGGCGGACGTCGAAATACGACACGTGATTACCGACGGCTACAAACGAGCGAAGGAGGCGCTGACCGAGAAGCGAAAGATACTCGAACAGCTCGCCGAGCGTCTGCTTACCGAAGAGGAAGTGTCAGGCAAGGCTGTGCTTGAGATGCTCGGTATCAAGGCACCGGAGGCGCTCGCTGCGGCTGAGTCCGGTGCTCCCACCGGCCCGACGGGACCCGCCGAGGTCTGAGCACCACCGAACGGTGACAAAAAAACCGCCCTCAGCAGGGCGGTTTTTTTATGCGAACACCATGGCTCAGGCAGGCTGTTTCAGAATCAGGATACCGTTATGCCCGCCAAACCCGAGACTGTTACTCATGGCGGCTCTGACCCGAGTCGGACGTCCGACATTCGGCACGTGGTCCAGATCGCATTCGGGATCAGGTGTATCGAGGTGTATGGTCGGTGGAACGAAGTCGTCGATAATGCTCATGGCGGTAATGACCGCCTCGACTCCACCCGCCGCGCCGACGAGATGCCCCGTCATTGACTTCGTCGAAGATACCGGAACCTTGTATGCGTGATCACCGAACGCGCCCTTCACTGCTTTCACTTCGGTGGGATCGTTGATCGGGGTGCCCGTTCCGTGGGCATTTATGTAGTCAATATCATCCGGCTGCATGCCGGCGTCGGCGAGCGCTGCCCGCATGGCGGCTATGGCACCGACGCCTTCCGGATGAGGCTGCGTCAGATGATTTGCGTCGCAGGTCATAGCCGACCCGGCGACCTCGACCTTCGGTACCCCGCCACGTTTCGTCATGAAGGACTCGCGTTCGAGCACCATCAATCCACAGCCCTCGCCCATGACAAACCCGTCGCGGTCGGCGTCAAACGGTCGGGACGCTCGTTCCGGCGCGTCGTTATACGCGGTGGAAAGCGCCTGAATCACGTTGAATCCGGCTATGCCCATGCGGGTTACGCAGGCTTCCACCCCACCCGCGATCACGACGTCGAGCATCCCGGCTCGCAACCACATGAGCGCCTGGGTAATAGCATCGGTACCGGAAGCGCAGGCGGTCGCCATCGAAAGGACTGGCCCCCGTATTCCGTGTGCAATGGCAATATTCGCCGGGCCTATGTTCGTTATGAGCTTCGGAATGGTCATGGGCGGCACCCGCCCCGGTCCCTTCTCGATCAGCGCAAAATAGGAACTTTCAAGGGTTTCGAAGCCCCCGATGCCGACCCCCATCATTATGCCGACGCGATAGGGATCGAAATCGCCCTGCTTGAGCCCGGCGTCCTCGATGGCCTGCGCGGCCGCTGCGACCGAAAACTGTGAGAACGCGTCCATTTTGCGCGCATCGCGCTTTTCCATGTAGTCGGAGGCGTTGAAGTCCTTGATTTCGGCAGCGATCTTCGTGGCGTACTCGCCCGCGTCGAAACGGGTAATCGGTCCGATGCCCGTCCGTCCCTCGCGCAGATTCTTCCACATCTCGCCGACACTGTTTCCGACCGGGGTTATGGCCCCCATTCCTGTCACAAATACGCGTTCAGACATTATCCGACCTCCGTCGTTCACATCGCCATGCCGCCGGTAATCGGCAGCACCTGTCCGGTCATGTATGATGATGCATCCCCCGCGAGGAACACACAGACCGACGCCACTTCTTCGGGCTTTCCTACCCGTCCCATGGGAATCTGACTCACCAGCGCCTCTCGCTGCTCTTCGGTGAGTTTACCGGTCATGTCTGTCTCGATAAAACCGGGGGCAATCGCGTTGACCCGAACGCTTCGGCCAGCGACCTCGCGGGCAAGGCTCTTTGTGAGCCCTACCATGCCCGCCTTCGAAGCGGCATAGTTGACCTGTCCGCCGTTACCGATCAGACCGACTATGCTTGTGACGTTTATGATGCTCCCCGAGCGCTGCTTGATCATGATCCGCGAAACCGTGCGGCAGGTGTAGAACGCACTCGAAAGATTGACGCGCAGTACATCGTCCCAGTCCTCGGTCTTCATGCGGAACACAAGGCCGTCTCTGGTTATGCCGGCGTTATTCACGAGAACGTCGATAGACCCCATAGCGGTATGCAGGTCTTTCATGGCTGCGGTGATCGATTCTTCGTCCCCGACATCTGCCTGCCGGAAGACGACCGACCCACCGTACT
This sequence comes from Spirochaetaceae bacterium, assembly GCA_007694005.1. GTDB lineage: Bacteria > Spirochaetota > Spirochaetia > DSM-27196 > SKKC01 > SKKC01. The sequence continues at coordinate 449 of RECN01000046.1, read as the reverse complement.
TCGAAGCCATGGCCTCAAGCGCTGAGTGCTCCTCAGCCTGCGTACGGGACACATACGCAACGTTCGCGCCTTCCGCGAGGAAGGCCTCGACTATCGATTTCCCGATGCCTCGCGAGCCACCCGTAATGATTGCATTTTTTCCTTGTAAGGTCATTTCGTCACACTCCTGATAATCGGTCAGCGACCGACAATGACCACAACCATATCACGCCTCAACAGGCTGTGTACACAAGTCGCCACTCGTGTACTTTCGCCCCTGTACGTGATATTTTTTCTCCAGACTGATGATGAAGTTACTGCCGCTCGCGGCCATCCTTAGCATAGTCCTCTTCTCCTGCGACATAGGCCCGTCCCTCGACCGCCCCGCCCACGAAGTTACCGGACCCGGCTTTCGCATTATTCACCTCGGGGAGAACCGGGCGAGCTCGTTCTCGGTTGAACTGAAGCTC
>RECN01000072.1 GCA_007694005.1 Spirochaetaceae bacterium | reverse complement strand
TGGCGGCTGAGTCGACAACCGTCGGGGGACCTCTCGTTTGACGATTTTGCGGACGTGCACGCGACGGTTGGCTACGTCTCGGAATCACTGTCCGGTTTTTCTCTGGTCATCTGGGTCGAAGATACATTGTGGAACGGCGGTTCGGGCGATATCGATTCAGCCATGGCTGAAGCCCTGGGCGACACCCTCACGGATCAGGACACAGGACCGAGCGTATTCCAGACCCTTGTTGATATCTTCGGAAGCCCCTGGGGGAATACCGCTGTGAGTGGAGTCCTGCCTGAAGACACGCAGACCGTTCACGTTTTTCTCGCGAATATTCTCGATGCGGGGAGTAGTTTTTTAGATCCTGACGGCAGTTCAACAGCAGGCTTTGTTGCTGGTTACTTCTTCAACAGAGACGTTTCCGCGACCGGCAGTTTGCTATCAGACGATGCGCCACCGAGTAACGAGAAACTTATGGTCTACGTTCACGGCCCCGCCTTCGCGACAGGGTTCAATCCCTGGAGTCTTACCGACCCCTGGCCGAGCGAAATGGCGCTCACGACCGCGCACGAGCTGCAGCATCTGATTAACTATTACCAGGCCACGGTCAGAACAGGGCGGCAGAGTAGAACCGAAGTGTGGCTCGACGAGCTCATGTCGGTACTGACCGAAGAGCTGGTTGCAGAGCGGTTCTGGATGCACAGCGTGGATCGCGGGTACCCGAATGCCGACGAGAGCTTTCTCGGCCCACGGGGGGTGCCGCCTCACGTTCAGCTGCCCGGCACCACGGTCGAAAACCTTGGCAGACTCGTTGATTTCGTTGCATTCCCGGATCGAGCCCTCACAACCTGGGGAGGGGCTGTCCAGTACGACTACGCGGCAAGCTACGCCTTCGGCACCTGGCTCGTGCGAAACTTCGGTGGCGTCGGGCTGCTTCCGCGTATCTACGAAAGCACATCTCCGGGAACCCGGGCCGTCGAGGACGCGGTGCGGTGGCACACGGGCGAGAGTCTGACCTTCGGCGAACTGCTTGAGCGCTGGGCGGCGGCAAACGTTCTGAGCGACCGCAATATACCGGCGCGATCCTACCGGCTTACGGCGAGTACCTGGTTCGAGAGCAGGCCTGGCGCGAACGGCACATCGGGATCGGGGGGGATTCGCCTCGGGGACATACCTTTTAGCCGGTATCAGCAGGCCGGAAACGGCGGAGGCGAGACCGGGCTGTTCACCTTCCCGCCGAACGACAGCACAATTGTGTCGCAGTTGCACGGTAGCACCCACGCCCAGCACTCCAACATCTACTTCCAGGCAGCCGCCGGCTACACGGGCACCATAAACCTCGACATCACAGGAGCCCGGGCCGGGCGTACGACCATCATCATTCTTGAAGATCAGTAAGGCTGCGGTAATGGCCCAGCACGGGCTTTCACTGTTACATTAAGGGAAATGGCACAAAAGCGATCCAGATTCATTCTCTACAGCGGAATACTGATTCTCGCGTTTCTGCTGCTCGACCCCTTCAACATCATGCCGAATCGGGGCGTGCGGCGACCGGGGATCGACGCGGAACGGGCGGCTGCAATGGCGCAACATCTCGAGACCATGCATCGAAGTCCGGAAGACTACCTGCTCGATGCACTTCAGGAGAACCAGATCGTCTTCCTGGGGACGATAGGCAGGATCAGACAGCACACGGAGTTCGTTGCACAAATGGTCGAGGCGCTACCACTCTCGGGAGTACATACCATAGCGGTCGACTTCCTTCTCGCTGACGATCAGGAGATCGTCGACGGTCTGGTTAGCGGAAGCACGTTCGACCGCCGGACAGCTGCGGACCTGCTGCTGCGACGGGATGTCCTGTTCGGCTTCGAGGATTATGTTGATGTTCTCGAGGCGGTGTGGGACTACAACCGGAGCCGCCCCGATGATTCCGAAGCGATCCGCCTGATAGCGCTTTCGCAGCGCTTCAACTACGCGGCGATAGAAACGCGGGAAGACATACAGAATCCCGAACGGATGCGTGCGGTGCTGCCCGACGGGCCGCCGGACACCTACATGGCAAATCAGATCCTCGACCGCATCGTAGAAACAGACCGGAAGGCGCTTGTCTTCATACGCAAGCCTCACGCCTTATCGGGACTCAACCTCTCGAGTGTCGGCGAGCAAATGGCGGAACTCGGTTTTGAGGATGTACGCCCTGCGGGGGTGCAGGTTCGTGACGCGGTCGGTGACGGCGTGGTGACTTTCCTTCTGCACGGCCCCTGGCCGGACAGCGGGCGCATGCAGGGCATGAACTACGCAGCCGACGGCTATATCGATGCGGTGCTCGACAGGCTTCCGGACGGCTTACAGCGTGTGGGCTTTACCCTGGGAGCTGACCCCCTGGGGAGTCTCGGTATACGGACCACGCAACTCGGCGACCCTGAGAACCCACGTGCGTTCCGCGACATTGCGGACGGATATCTCGTCGTTGAACGGAGCGCGAGACTCGCCGCAAGCCGCGTGATTCCCGACTTTTACACCAGCGATAATATCGAGTATGCAAGGCAGAATTTTCCCGGACCGCCTGACGACTCCATGGATGAGCAGTCATTGCAGGAATACCTGCGAGGAATCGTACAGGCGTTCGACAGAAATCTGAGGGAGTTTCGATAAGCCGCGTGTGGCTTGACCGAGCGATGGTCAGCCCGTAGAGTCACGGCTTTATACATCAAGGAGCAGTCAGTGCAAGCACAGGTGACAGGGATCGGTGCCTACGTACCGGAGAGACGGATGTCGAACGATGAAATCGCAACGATCGTCGACACCTCGGATGAATGGATACGCAGTCATACCGGGATCGGTTCGCGCCACATTGCGGCTGACGACGAAGCGGCGTCTGATCTCGGCGCCCGGGCAGCCGAACGCGCCCTCACGGATGCGGGAATCAGCGCGCTCGATGTGGACATGATTCTTCTCGCAACCTCAACTCCTGACTATCCGGGACTCCCGTCCACCGCGTGCATCGTACAGGATCGCATCGGCGCCGAAAACGCCGCCGCGATGGATCTTGTCGCCGCCTGCAGCGGATTCGTCTACGGGCTCGAGACAGCCCGGGCCTACGTCGAAAGCGGGCTCGCCAAAACGGTGCTGCTCATCGGCAGCGAAGTCTACAGTCGCATCGTTAACTGGAAGGATAGAAGTACCTGCGTACTGTTCGGAGACGGCGCGGGTGCCGCGGTAATACAGGCGCAGGAGTCGACCGGAACGGGGATACGGGCATCGTACCTCAGGAGTCGCGGGTCAGACGCGAAGAGCCTCTACAGGCCCGCCGGCGGGAGCCGAACGCCGCTTGCAGATGGCGACACCACCGATGAGCGATCGTTCCTGTACATGGATGGACGTCGGGTCTACAACTTTGCCGTTTCCGTGCTCGTGGAGATTATTACCACCCTGCTTGAACGCGAACAGCTTACCATAGACGATATCGACTACATCGTTCCCCACCAGGCAAACATCCGAATACTCGATGCCGCAGCCAGGCGTGGCGGAATCCCCAAAGACAAGTTCTTTACGAACCTCGAAGAGTTTGCCAATACCTCAGCGGCCTCGATTCCGATTGCTCTGGATCAGATGAAGCGCTCAGGCCTGATCAGCAGCGGCAGCACCATTATGACGATAGGATTCGGAAGCGGTCTGACCTTCGGTGGGAATCTGATTACGCTCTGAGGCCAATGGCACGACCGGCGTGTGCGGCAGGGAAAGCGTAATCGCGGTACCACGGCCGAGCTCGGACTCTACGTCGATCTGACCGCCGATTTTTCTCGAAAAATCATGGCAGAACAGCATTGCCAGCCCTGCTCCGCGTTCGCCGTCGGTTCCGACAGCCTGCTTCCGGGAGTTCCAGTCAAAGAGCGTACTGATCCGATCGGGTGCTATTCCCATGCCGGTGTCCCGTACGCATACCCGTGTAAGCTCGCTGTCTTTCTGCGCTGACACGGTGATACGTCCGTTTCTGGTGAACTTGTTGGCGTTGGTCAGCAGATTCCAGATGATGAATATAAGCACGTTGCGGTCGCTGCGCACGGTATCGCCGGTCTCGATCTCAACAGCTATGGTATTGGCTTTCGCTACAACATCCTTCTCAAGCGGTTCGAGAATTTCCCGAACGAGCGACTCGAGCGGAATATCGTGTATTTCGAAGGGAGCCTCGCCAAGTTCGCGCGAGGACCATCCGATGACGTTGCTGAGCAGATACTCCGTCGACTTGAGCATGCTCGCAAGCTCGTCCAGGAGTTCCTGCTGCTCGTCTGCGGTGACAGCCTTGTTCTGCAGGAGCGATATGAAGGAAACGATATTCGCCATAGGAGAGCGAAGATCGTGGGCCAGAATGGCCATGAGACGCGACTTGAGGTCCGAGAGCTCCTGAAGACGCCGGTTCTGCTCCGATATTTTTACGTTGGCCCGTCGAAGTTCCAGCATGGTCGAGACGTGCCGCGAAAGCACCGCTAAGGCGTTCCGCTGTTCGTCGGTAAGCTGCCGTGGCGTACGATCGATTGCGCAGAGAGCGCCGATTCGCGCCCCGGAGGCGGTAGTCAGCGGCATACCCGCGTAGAAACGTATGCCCGGGTTATCGGTGACCAGTGGATTATCGTGAAAGCGCTCGTCTGTAGCAGCATCCTCGACGACGAAGAGCTCATCACCCAGAATCGTGTGAGCGCAGAAAGCGACATCCCGGGGCGTTTCGCGGTCCTCGAGACCGACGGCAGCCTTGAACCACTGCCGGTCCGCATCGACAAAGGAGATGTTGCTGATCGGTGTGTCACAGATATGTGCGACCAGCCGCACGATATCGTCAAAATCCTTTTCCGCTTCCGTGTCGAGAATGTCAAGGCTGCGAAGCTCAGCAAGGCGTTGTTCTTCGTCCGCTGGGGGTACCGCTGGTTTCATTATGCTGTTTTTCCTTACAGTCCATTTCGTACGACGGACTGTTCGGCCATACTATCAGCATTGAAACGGGTACCGCTACGGTCCTATCGGCCCCGGCAGCACTATTACGGACTCATATAGCGCTGAATTTACCCGGAATGCGCGGTGGAATGGGCAATTACGGTGTTGCGACCGCCCCGCTTCGCCTCGTAGAGTGCTGAGTCGGCGATAGCGATCTGTGCGTCGAGCGTCGGCTGTGCAGCCCCGCCTGTTGAGGCTACGCCGATACTCACTGTGACGGTCTCGGTACACTCGCACATATCGAGCGCCTCGCACTCAGTACGCAGGCGGTTCATGATAAGCCCGGCTGCTTCGTGGCCGGCGTTCGGAAGGATCACGAGAAACTCTTCGCCGCCGTACCGGATAATTATATCGTCGCGTCTGATACTCCGGAAAATGACGTCCGCAATCCGCCGTATCACCGCATCACCCGTCTGGTGGCCGTAGGTGTCGTTGATGCGCTTGAAGTGATCGATGTCTATCATGGCAAGCGCATTCTCAGTGTAGAGCCTGCAATACTCTTCCCACAGTCTCTGCGCGTCGTGTTCAAGCGACGCCCGGGTAAAGAAGCCGGTAAGCGGATCCTTCTTCAGTTGCGAGATTTTTCTCTCGATAAAGCGCTGGTTTCCGAGGACTATTGCCACGATTCGTGCAAAAGCCTCGATGACATTCAGGTCCTCGCTTCTATAGGCTGCGGGAGTCAGACTCTCAACCGACATGACCGCTATGAGCACGCCGTCAAGGCGGACCGGTGCGGCAACCAGAGACCGATAGTGCACGCTCTCCGACAGGTCATCCATGATTACGGGACGGTGTTCGTCCTGCACTGAACTCAAGGCTGCCGACAGGTATCGGTCCCCGGCAGGGGCGGATGCATCGCTGGACCAGAGCCGGTGCCACTGAGAAGACCTGGTTGAATTGGAACCGCTCCTGGTGACAAACAGTGATATGCGGTCGAACGCGAGAACACCGGCGAACTGTGTGACTGCTTCGACCAGACTCTCCAGAAGGCCCCGGTCGGTTCGAAATACCGCTTCGCTGCCTCTGAGTTTCTCGGCGATGTCGAGTTTCCGTCGTGCGTCCCGATACCGTGTCTCCAGCGCTTCGACCGCGTGCCGTCGAACATCGATTGCCCGGTCCAGGCCGACGATAGTGTTCAACGAACCATCCGGGGCCCGGTCCATGACGACCGCGTGGGTTTCCAGCCAGCGCCAGACTCCATCGCCGTCGCGGACACGATACTCACAGAACAGCTCGTCTTCTTTGCCTTCGTTCATGCGGCGCCAGGCTTCAAGATACGATGTCCGATCGTCCGGGTGTATTCGCTTCTGATACTCACCGTTTCGAAGTTCCGCGTCGGTGAAGCCGTAGCTCACCAGCAGCCGACTGGTATACCCGGTATCACTGCTGATATCGGCAAAGAAGAGACCGAGGTCGTCAACGGCTTTTCCGAAACCCAGAGTCTGAATGGCCTGAAACACTTCGCCAATTTTTTCGATCATATTTTACCGTGATAGTATCACAACAGCGGACTCAAGGCACAGGCGATGGCCGCTCCGACGCGTGCGTTGTTGTACACGAGCCTGATGTTCGACTTCAGACTTTCACCTCCGGTGATCTCCGAAACGCGCGAAAGCAGAAAGGGTGTGACCTCTTTGCCACTTATTCCCTTCGATGCGGCTTCCGCGAGCGCCTGTGAAATCGCCGCGTCAATGACCGATGCGTCCATTTCGTATTCGGAAGGAATGGGGTTGGCGATCAGCGCACCCCCGTCGAGCCCCATGCCCCACTTCGCGCTGAGCACGGCCGCCGCGTCTCCTGCATCATCGACCTTTGCGTCGACACTGAAGCCGCTTGTACGGGTGTAAAACGCCGGAAACTGCGTGGTACCGAAACCAAGAACGGGAACCCCTTTCGTTTCGAGGTACTCGAGCGTCAGACCAATGTCGAGTATGGATTTCGCACCGGCACAGACGACCGCGACACTGGTCCGGGCGAGTTCCTCGAGATCGGCGGATATGTCGAAGCTGGTCGATGCTCCGCGGTGAACGCCTCCTATCCCCCCGGTCACGAAGACCCGGATGCCGGCGAGCGCGGCGATGATCATGGTCGACGCGACGGTTGTCGCACCGCTGCGACCGGTAGCCACAATCACCGGCAGGTCTCGACGCGAGACCTTCGCGATATCCGGACTGCTGCCGAGAAAGTCGATTTCCTTTTCGGTAAGCCCCGCCTTCAGCCGCCCCTCGATGATACCGATGGTAGCCGGTACCGCGCCAGCGTTTCGTATGATGTCCTCGACCTCGGCCGCCATAGCTATGTTATCCGGGTAGGGCATGCCGTGTGAGATGATCGTAGACTCGAGTGCAACCACGGGCTGTCCGGCAGCCAACGCACTCATTACGTCGGGATGAATATCGAGATATCTGTTCAGACTCATATGTGTTTCACTTCCTTTTCAAGACGTTCTGCAGAAATACCAGGCGCAATCGTCGATCCACCGCCAAGAGCCCATGAGCTCAGCACGAGACTGTATTTCACCGCCTGTACCAGCTGAGTGCCGGTGAGGTAGCCGTAGACGAGACCTGTCATAAAGGCATCTCCGGCTCCGGTTGTACTGACAACAGGGCAGCGCAGCGCGGGAACACCATACACCCCTGTTTCGTCAGCGCAGACAAGCCGATCTGAACCGCGGGATATCACGACGTTCTTCACGCCCTGCTCACACAGCGCGGCTGCGGCAGCCTTGCATCCGTCTTCGTCGCGGCAGTTGATACCGGTCAGCGACTCCGCTTCCAGGTCATTCGGTTTTACAGTATGTATACCGGAGAGGATGGGTATCAGTTTCCGTGCTTTTACCACCGAGACCGGATCGATGAAAATCGGCAGGTGCCCGTACGTCCTGCACAGGTACTGCAGAAGAGCTTCTTCGAGGTTCGTGTCGAGTACAATCAGATCCGCTGATTCGATCTGACTGTGATGCTGCTCAAGATAGCCGGAGTCAAGGCGCGCGTGAACTCGACTCTGTATGATCGCCACATCCATGTCCCCGTCTGCGTCGAGAACGGCAAGATACGTGGCGGTAGGCTCCTCTGCAACGACCCGGGTCGCGGAACAGTCGACGCCGGCCTGTGATGCACCCCGGATGATGAGCCGTCCGGCATCATCATTACCCACAGCGGTGATCAGACGCACCGGCAGTCCCAGTCGGGCAAGGTTTTCGGCTATGTTTCGCCCTACCCCGCCGGGCGTAATTTCCACGTTTCCAGGATTAGAGTCGTGTCGACGGAGCCGCCCGTGAGGATAACCCTGTATATCGATATTTGCGCCACCGATTACCACGACGTGGTTCTGATGCCCCATGACACTGCGCATCCTATATCCGCTGTTGACAGAAAGCAAGAACAGGGCACCGCGGCGCCCCGGGGATTCTTGACAGCTCGACTGTCTCGGCCAAAGCTTGCGTAATGCAACTGCCGTTTCGCGTGTCAGCCATAGGTTTTTTCGTCCTCAGTACAGCCACCCTCGTGCTGTTCGCGTGTGCACTGGCCGCTAGTATACCGGTTCGCGGTATAGTGACCATATCCACAGCAGTCATTCTACTTGGACTCATCGCAGGTATTCTACGTGAGGCGGCGACGCTCCGGACACATGAGGTGATCACATCGTCTCAGGACGCGACGGGCATTCGCACTGCTGTAATCGAGTTTTCGATGGTCGTCACTGGTAACGCGCTGACCTTTGTCCTGAGCGTCGAGTCGGGTCTTGGAGCAGTCGTAGCGTCATCAGTCGTCGGACTTCTCGGTGCGATGCTCGTCAGAAGACACGCAACAGCCGTATTCTGCGGCTCATTCGTCGGCATGTCGTCTCCTGATGTATACGGTTACACGGGAGTTGTGCTTTTGGCGGGGATATGTGCCGGTTTCGTCTTTGTCGCTGCAATGCGGGTCCTGAACGGTTTTGGAGGTAAGCTCGGAACCATAGCCTTCACCGGAGCTCTTGCCGCGTCATTCGTGCTTCAGGCGCCGCTTGGAAGTCTGCCAATTCCAGTCGGCACGGATGCGCTGTGGGTTCTCGCGTACGCTACGGGAGGGGCGGTGGTGACCTATGTGTTGAGCGTACATCTGCAATACGGTCCGGTGCCTGCATCTGCAATGGTCGGCCTTCTGTGTGGACTGCTGCTTCCCGTGATCCACGGACCACAGTTCGGGACGCTGTTCGCTGTCGTCGCCTTCTGCGCATCCTTCACGGGAATGAGCTCGCCTGCGCGGCTACCCACGACCATTCACGTCGCCCTCGCCGGCCTGATCACCGGGGTCGTGTTTCTATACGCCTCGCCGTACTTTGATGGCGCCGGCGGGAAGCTCGGAACCATCGCGTTCGGGTCAAGTATTGCGGTCTGGGGATTACAGCAGCTCCGGGTGAGACGTCAGTTGACCTCCGGAAACGTCTACCATTGAGAGTCAGGTACGTTCTGCCTTCGCTGCATGAAGTCGTCAAATGCTTCGTCCTGCTCCTGCTGCCAGAGGGCAAAGTCGCCTTCGACCACTCCTTCCCAGTCGTCCCAGGGTGACTCGTGCTGCTGCATGTAGGTCTGTCGGGTCACCGGCTCCGCAGCAGGTCGTGGCTGCTCTGCGGTGGCAGGTGGTGCCGGGGGAGCCTGATAGCGGCCCATGTCCCACTCGCCGGAGGTGACCTGTCCACCGGCCAGGGTAAAACGGCCCTGCCCGTGCATTTCGCCGGCCCGGAAACTGCCCTCGTAGCGATCACCGTTCTGCCATACATACACGCCCTGACCTTCGAAGAGCCCGTTCGCAAACTGACCTTCGTATTGGTCACCGTTTCTCATGGTCATAGCGCCCTGACCGTGAGGTTCACCGTCCCGGAGCTCTCCGGTGTACGTACCCCTCGCAAAATCTATCGCCTGCTGTTCGTTAACCGTTGCGGCGGCAGCAACATTCGTGAGCACGCGTCGGGCACCTGCAAAGCGGCGTTCCCAGTACCCCCCGCTCAGCGGCGTAATATTTACACCGCGATTAGGACCGTTTGAAATCGCGTGGATAATCGAGTCCTGACCCATGTAGATGGCGACATGGGTTATGACCCCAGGCGTCGCTCCGGTCGCAAAAAATACAAGATCGCCTGCGCGAAGCTCGGATCGGTCGATAGGCGTACCGAAACGAGCCTGATCGCGTGAAACACGCGGGAGATCCGGCACAAGCGGTCGAAAGACGCGCTGGACGAACCCGCTACAGTCGAAGCAGGGCGGCGTGACACCTCCTGTGCAATAGCCTGCCCCCTGATAATCGCGGGCGACGGCGAGTACGCTTGTCTGTACATCAATCGCCCCGACGGGCAATAACACAGTCACAAGCAGGAGACAGACCACAGCGCGGCTCAGGTTTTTCGTTACACTCATATCAAGTTCCCCTTATAATTCCGGTATCATGAAAATGTATTCGGGCATACTGTTCTCTCTTTTTCTTGTACTCACGACAGGCTGTGCGGGGCTGCCGGACGAGGAACTGGCTGTCACCCCTGCCGAAGTCCCCCGCGAAGAGGAACTCCGGTCGAGCTTTCTGGCCGGAGCCGCCGGCAGACTTCCGAGCGACCTGCAGTCGTGGCCACGAGATAATCGCCCGGTCTTCATCGGGTACAGCAACCGCCTGTTCGACCGCGCGCAGGAGACCGAAGCCGCGCTCCGGAACGCCGCCGAGCAGGTCTCGCGCTTTGAGCTCATGACTGCTATCTATCAGTACGTAGCACAGACCGACGGCCGTCGAACCGGCTCGGTAGACTCCGTGGTGACCGACTGGGATGAATCCGTCGTTTCTGATCTTATCGGGACGCTTGAGGTGTTGCACAGCGAACAGCTGCACGACGGGAGCATTGTGTTGACGACCGTCGATCGGACGCTTCGAAGCCCGCTTCGAACTCTGGACTCCATACCCGGCACGGGCTCTCAGCCGGGTTGGGTCGGTCAGCCGCCGGAAATCCCCGGCTATATCGTCGGTGTCGGTGTAGCGCAGCGACGTCGTACAATGGCCGAGAGTCTTGCCGCGGCAGACGAACGTGCGCTTGTGGATATTCTGCTTCAGACGAACGCCACAATCCGCCTGCTTGAGGAAAGCCGAACGCGGGAACGGTCTACGCAGACGCTGACCACCGTTGCCCAGGAAGCAACCGCCACACTGGGCGGTTTTCTGGTTCTGGCCCGCCACGTAAGCAGTGACGGGCGCACGTTCTACAGCCTCGCCGTCGCGCAGGAAATGCCCTGAAAACACCGCGTGATCAGTTGGATCCGAGAACCAGTTCATTCAGGAATCTCCGGAGATCCCGTGCAAAACCCTGCTCTACCGATACGGCCATGTCCTCATACGCGAGTGCGGTCGCCCGCTCCACGGTAATTCCCGATGCCCTGCCCTGATCGCTGTAACTCAAGAGGCTTGTACCGCCCGAGCGTCCGAAGGTCGCGCTGAACGCCCATGCGACCGACTCGAAATCGGGGTTCAGGTCAATTGGCTCGATTTCAAATGCGCCTTCCACGGTGAGAACCGCTGCGGAATCGGTGATAGGAAACCGCTCGGCGGCGACCGCACGCCTGAGTATGGGCAGAATCCTGTTCTCGGCATCCCCGGTGACGCGTATGGCCACCGGCAATGACTCGGCAGCGTCGGTACGACGCGACACGATGGCGCTTCTGCTGTTGCCCGAGGGCAACGTCGCACTCATAGGCTGCGAAATAATACGCAGCTGATCCCGGAGCATTTCGTTGTTGGCGGCAACAGCTTCCGCTGCAGAGAGAAATGCATATCGCCGCAGAGGATCCTGGGACCCGTTCGCCTCGGCAAGATAATCCGAAACCTGAGCTTCGTTCCGGTTTATCAGGTCCACATACAGGCGACCGGTCGCCATGCGTTCCAGATACGCGACGATGTGCACGCGATTATCGGGTGCCATGAAGGCGTCGCCAAACTGCACGTTCAGCAGGGTCTGCGCCGAACGCACATCCCGCACCTGAGTCAGATCGATTTCTGACTCGGTCATGGTCCCGGAATCGGTCATGAGTTCGCGATATCGCTCGCGTGTCGTTTCATCGACCCGTATTTCTACCTCAAAAGCCTGCGAAAGCGCTGCGAGAGCCTGCTGTTCGGCGTCGCGTCTGTCGCGTCCACTGCCCACCGCCGACATGTACCGTTCCTGCGGATATACGTTGGATGGATTCAGAAACCATTCAGGATAACCACCGGCAGCTGTTGTCTGTTCACCTGGAGTCGCACAGCCAACAAGCATTCCCAGAACAGCACCGATAATAAATACACTCTTTGTCATGACAACGCTCCTGCCTATCCGTTGAAAAATGATGATACGAGATTTGGCGACCCCGGGCGGATGTTGACCTCGCCAAGATCGTCTCTCCAGAGGAGTCCTCTCGGGCCGAGATACTCGACCTCTATTCGATATGTCCCCGGATCAAGGACCCACTCACCGGCGTGCGCAAACGCGGGGAAGAACCGTGAAATGCGCAGGTCTGCCTGTTCGCTCTGATCGAGGGCTATGTCTGTTGCAATAGAACCGATGGCACCGGCCAGCCAGCCTATTGCTGAACCACTTGCCACGCCGGCTTCTTCCATGGCGCGTCCGGCACGCTGCCCCGCGATGCCCTTCAGGGTGGCACGAACGACCGAGCGCACGAATACGATGGGCCGCGAAACCTGAAATGTCTCGTAGGCTATGCGCTGAATATCTTCAAGAAGTCCGACTTCGCCGAGCTCCTGCCCGTTCGCCAGAACGCGAATCCGTGTTACCTCCGAGCCGCGCATCTCCATGCGGGGCAGCTCGAAACGGAAGTTGTAGCCTGCCTCCACGGGAAACTCGAAACTGAGATATGTGCTCGGTATCAGCCCGATATCGTCCTCCTGACTGACGATAACGTGGACCCGGTTCCGTTCGGTACGTATACGCAGGGTCGACGCCCGTTTGATGGGAGATCGCCCCGAAAACGCAATGACGCTCAAAGGGACACCATCGACCGGTTCTATGCTCTTACTGCTGATCGGGTTACTGTGCGGATACAGTGACCGCTGTTCAGCGAAGGCATTCTCCATCTGCTCGAAACTGATTCGGGCGCTGTCCCTGTTGCCCTCCGACCGATAGATTACGAGGCTGAGATAGCGCGCAAGGGCGCTGTTGTAGAATCGCGTGTCACCCGGGTCCGGCGGCGGGGCGTCAAACTGATCGGCTGCCGCAAACCCGGCGGCAAGCGATCGGTACTTCGTCTCGAGCAGATTCAGTTTGTTGTCTATGCGTCGTATCTCGACAAAAGCGGCCTGCGGATCATCCATCGCGAGGTAACTCAGGGCACTGAAGACATTCAGGTAGATGTCTTCAAAATCCTCCCCCGCGTAGTTCATAGCCGTATCGTTAAGCAGAAGACTAGTCGCAGCCTGACGGAGCTGCAGCGTGAAGTACTCCTCGATCAGGCGCTCAGCCTCCTGGAGTTCAAGTACGCTTTCGCGGTGCCGTCCGGCAAAATGCAGCAGCATTCCCCGGTCCAGATGCAACAGGACTCCATCCCGATCCGTATAAAGCGTTCGCTCGTTTTCCTCAAGCAGGTTGATTGCACCGTCAAAGTCCCCGCGCTGGGCGGAGCTGTCGATTTCAAGGAAGAGCGTATTTCGCGTGGTCGTACAGGCCGTGAAGCCGATCAGCAGGCCGAGCAACAGCAACGTCGCCCGTGTCATTCGAAATACGTTGGCGGCTGGTACCGAACTCACGACCTGCATGCGACTACCACCGCGCGCGTGGTTGAGCGATCAGTTTCCGGATCTCTATCGTATTAAGCCACACAATTTCATTCGACTGCATATCAACAAGCTGCAGATCGACCTGATAGGTGACAACACGCTGGCCTTCCACCGCGTCGGTGATCGAATCCACGGCCCCGTACATCATGAAATCAGCGCCCGTTTCTGCCCCGAGCCGGGCGACGGTATCGGAACGGGCCTGCGTCTGTTGATCAAGCCGTTCCGCTCGTATCGCTTCACGCGCCGAATCTCCGGCGACGAATCTGACCTCTCCGCTGTTAATGAGCTCCCGCTCGATGTTGCGGATAAATATGTCCGTCTGTATGTGTTCCGAGCTGCGATTCCGGACATCACCTACAAGAACCACCGGCGACCGGGATCGCGCCTGCTGGAAGTTTCGGAGCCATGGGCGGCTCAGCGCATCGTCGACCATGTCACGCGCAACAATCCGGCTGTCCGTATCATTCCAGCGACCGCTGAGATCGATCTGCTCATCCAGCCCCGTGCGGGTAACTGTTCGTGTCGCACATCCCGATACCAGCAGCACAAGCAGCAGAGCAGCTGCCACAAACATTACACGTTCGACTCGCCTTGTCATAATCTGACCTTCCTTAGTGTTCTGATTACCTGCACCGGCACCACCTATAAACCCTGTCGCCTTGTACCGCCGGGCAGGATGTCAAAATCCATCATGTCATACAGCCCGAGAATGTACCGGGTATCTGCAACTGCACGCAACGCATTATTGCGTTCCCTCTGGAAACGAT
>RECN01000190.1 GCA_007694005.1 Spirochaetaceae bacterium | reverse complement strand
CGTTGCCCTTACCGGATGCCTGAAGATCGTCCAGGGAGAGCACCACCGTGCCCCATTGCGAGTATTCGCCGGCAGCGTCACTGACCTCTTCATGGACCACGCCCGCCTCATCGATCTCCATCGACTCGGTCCGGTAGTCGTGCGGTACAATCAGAACAGTACGCCAACGGCGGTACCAGCGCAGGCCGAGGTTGAGAATCGGCAGGCACGCGAGCATTGCCAGCGAGACCTTTACCGACTCGCGCGCTTGCAGCCCGGCCACCCAGCGTATCTGCATCGTACGCAGAAACCGTTCCGCCAGTGCGCGCAGCGCCACCTGCTCTTGGGCCGTGTAACGCCTCACGATCGGATTTTGCTGCAGCGCAGCGTTCCAGAGGTCGTCGATGATTACCGGCTGCCGAGCAAACCACTTCACGGGGTGAGCATAGGCGACGGCCTTGCCGGGGGTCAACAAGCGGAATGCACCCCCGGCCTTCCCGCATCCGTGGTCCATCAGATCCATCAGATCCAGGGATTGACGAGCTCGACCCCGCCTGGTGCGTAATCGGCGGTGTTACGCGTTGCCAGAAGCGCATTGTGCCGGAGCGCGCAGGCGGCGATCAGGCTGTCGATAGCGGGCATGCGTTGCCCCTTCCGCTCCAGCCGGGCGTTGAGGAAGCCCCAGGTGAGAGCGGTTTCTTCATCCACGACGAGGATGCGCCGGCGGAATCGCTCCCGCAACTGCTCCAGCCACAGATCAAGCGCCACGCGCCGCGTTCCGCGGTCAAGCCTGTCCACGCCTTTTCGAAGCTCTCCCAGAACGATAACTGGCAGAAACACGCGGTTCTCCGGGATAGAATCCAGCCAGGCCATGACCTGTGGGGACGGGTCCGGGCGCATCGCCTCCGAGATGACGCAGGTGTCGAGCAGGATCACAGGTCCACCTCGCGGTCGGGGTCCCTCGTCCGGGAGATGTCCAGCTCGACCCGAGGGGCGGTAAGAAAAAAGTCCCGCAGACTGCCCGACCGGGTAGTCATGCGGACGTACTCGTCCGCAGGGACGACAACCACCGCCGGTTTACCGCGGCGGGTTACGCTCTGGGGACCTTCCGCAAGGCAGCGGTTCACCAGTTCACTGAACCGTGCTTTGGCGGCCTGCAGTTGCCAGGTTTTCATTGCTCGGCCTCCACACGTTCAGTATACCACAATGTGACCAGTCTGACTAGTCTGAATGGTTCTAACGGGCTACCGGCCTGATTTCGCGTCTCCGGAGACATACGGGCGCAGTCGAACGCTCGGTTCGACGGAAACACTGGAGTGGTCGGAAGCGTACGCGCAGATGGCTGCCGAGACTTCGGAAGCCGACGAGTGGAACCTCTGGGGCGGTGTAACCGGAGATGGGCTGGATGATTAAGCGTTATGCCGTCTATTTGGTAGACCTCGATCGGGTGTGCGGCAGCAGACTTGCCAAAATCCGACCGGCGGCAGTGGTGAGTGACAACGACAGGAACGTGGCTCTGAAGACGGTGGTTGCCTGCCCGATAGTCTCGTGCCTTCATCGCGGCCACATCGTTGCGCCACGTGATCACGGAAATGTACGGAGCGTTATCCGTCACGTCACGGCAGCCGGGCTGACGGGACGTCGTAGCCTGTGCTTGATGGATTCGTTGGACAAGGGTATCCCCCGGCAGTCAGCTCCTGGCATCCAGATAGTATGCTCATGTGCGCGCGCCCGGCTTCCTCTGCGTCTTTACGACGTTCGCGAATTGGTATATCGTAAACTTGGGTTACCCGGAGGGCACTTTGGAGCGTATTACGACGCAGTTGCCGGTTGACGATCCCGTTCTGCAGACATTTCTTGACTTGCTCCGCACGAAGCTCGGGGAGCGCCTGCAAGAGGTGTGGCTGTTTGGGTCACGCGCACGCGGAGACCATGACGACCAATCCGATTATGACGTACTTGTGATCGCCGCCGGTGAACTCAAGAATACCCGCGCCATCGTCGCGGATACGGACTATCAGATCCTGACAACCTACAATGAGCTGATTGGATCCATCGTCTATACGCCCGAGATCTGGCAGAAGAGCAAACACGGTCCCTTGGGCATGAACGTGCTCGCCGAGGGCAGGCAAATCGCGTGAAACAGGTCGACGAAGCGAAGCAGAACGAAGTTCGTGCTTTGTGGAATCTCGTACTCGAAAAACGATCAGCCTCAGAGACCTTGCTAAACGCTCGGTTCTTCAACGATAGTCTGTCCAGAAGATCCTATTATTCCGCTTTTCACGCCGTAACTTTGCTTTTCCTGCTTCATGATCGAACGTTTTCTTCACATAAGCAGATCATCGGGATGTTTAATAAGGAGTTCGTTCACACGGAGCTGTTTTCGGAACAGGTTGCCCGGGACCTCGAATATCTATTCGAGTCCCGCCACACAGGAGACTACGACTACCACGTATCTCTTGATGAGGAAGAAGCGAAAGAAGGCCTCGAAAAGTTGAGTCTCATTCTCGAAGCGATTCGGAGTTATACAGGAACGAAGTTTGGTATTACATTGGGTGCAGATCGATAATCTCAACACTTCGCCTAGCCATAACACCATTTTCTGATCCCGACAACGGCAGACCATGGTGGCATCATACTGCCGCCCACCGGGTTTACACCACTCAGGCGGACTCTTCCAAGCCGGTCTACGCCTTTTCGCAGCTCTCCCAGAACGATAACCGGAAGAAACACGCGGTTCTCCGGGAGAGATTCCAGCCAGCCATGACCTGTGAGGACGGGTCCGGGCGGATCGCCTCCGAGATGACGCAGGTGTCCAGCAGGATCACAGGTCCACATCGCGGTCAGGGTACTTTGTCCGGGAGATGTCCATCGCGACCCGAGGGGCGGTAAGAAAAAAGTCGCGCAGACTGCCCGACCGGGCAGTCATGCGAACGTACTCGTCCGCAGAGACAATAACCACTGCCGGTTTACCGCGGCGGGTTACGCTCTGGGGACCTTCCGCAAGGCAGCGGTTCA
>RECN01000084.1 GCA_007694005.1 Spirochaetaceae bacterium | reverse complement strand
GACCGCCGACCGCGACGATGAGCGGCGCTCCGATCCGCGATTGCACGGCACCTGCGATCCGCCCGATTACCGATTCCGGGGGTTCGGCCCCTTCGCACGGCCGCCACAGGACAACGACGCTGCGTGACCGTGAGAGCGCGTGCGCCACTCCGTGCGGTCCGATCAGCCCTCGCAACAGCTCCAGAAGCACGAAGCCTGTGTAGCCGTCGTCGGGCTCTGCATCTGCCCTACTGTGCCCGTTCTTTCGTCACGATCGCCGCCTCTTTGCCGGTGTCTCTCGGCTAATCTACCGTATCATCGATGAGTTCTACGCTGAGGCGGCCGGCAGACCGCTGCTCACCGGCACAGTCATTGGGCACCAGACGTTTGGTGACATGCTGCGCTTCAACCCGCACTTCCACGCCATCGTTCTGGAGGGCGGCTTCGATGATGAGGGTACCTTCTTCTACATCCCATTCTCGGGGCTTCAGTCGATGACGGAGCTCTTCCGGCGTCGGGTCATTAAGTTCCTGGTCGGCCAGGAACTCCTGAACGATGACTTCACCCGCAACGTTCTGTCCTGGAAGCATTCCGGTTTCAGCATATCCGCTCGGACCGATATTGGCAAACCCCGATTGTCAGGTATCGGCATGATCGGCGGCGTGTGGCCGCGCTCACGCACCTTGACACCGGGGCGTACGACGGCCAGAATTCAGGAACGATGCTGGATGATCTGGTGAACCGATACCGTGACCGATGCCTCTGGTTTCTCAGATCGGATTATCTTCCCGAGACCCGACAGGAAGCCGAAGCGGTCCTGGATCTTATCGAGCGGTACGGCGATCGGGACGCATTTTTTGCCGTGCGGGAGGCGCGCCAATGGCTCTCACGGGATACCAACGTTCCATTCTCAGACTCCTCGCCGGTGAGCGGAAGGCCCGTGGAGAGCGATACGTAGCCGGCGGTGCCGCCCTGAATGCGTTGCTTTCGGCACCGCGTTTGTCGCGCGATCTGGACCTCTTTCACGACACCGACGAAGCTATCGCTGTGTCGTGGGAAGCCGACAAACAGACTCTTGTGGCGAATGGCAATACGCTGACTGTTATTCGAGAAGCGCCTTCCTTCGTTGAGGCAGTGGTGGCGCGTGGTTCGGATCGCACGGCTCTTCAGTGGGCGCGGGACAGCGCGTACCGTTTCTTTCCCCTTATCGAAGACGAACTCCTTGGTCTGGCGCTCCATCCATTTGACCTGGCAACCAACAAAGTTTTGGCAATGGCGGGACGGCTTGAGGTTCGTGACTGGATCGACGTGCTTACCTGTGATCAGAAACTGCAACCTTTCGGCTACCTTGTCTGGGCGGCGTGTGGAAAAGATCCCGGGTACAACCCGCAGTCGCTCCTGGCGATCGCACGCCGCCAGCGATACAGCCACGCCGAAGTTGCCACACTCGACTTTGCCGCACATAGCCCTGATGCGACCGTTCTCGGGTTGCGGTGGCACCGAATACTGGAAGATGCAGAAAAAATCGTGGCGACGCTTCCACCGGACGAACTGGGTACCTGCGTACTGGACGATACGAGCAGCCTCTGTACTGCGTCCGCTAGTGCACTGGAAAGCTTTGTCCGAGATGGACGTGTTCTCTTCCACACCGGATCAATCGGCGGGGTGTGGCCGAGCGTCAAAGATCAGAGTTGATAGCCTCCCGGGTGAGGGCCCGGCACCACCCACCCATGCTATACTGATCCGCAAGGAGCGAATCAGATGGAAGCTCTCTCCGACTTTCCCAAACTGCAGTGCCCGTTCCTTCGGCAGACCTTCGTGGTCGATCAGGACGATTTTCGCCGCCGGGGCCGCGTGCTGAACCTGCGGAAACCCGAGGTCTACCTGGTGGTGGAGCGCATCAACCCCGGCTACGACTGGGTATTCGATGATCCCGACACCTTCGCCGTCGAGAAACTGGACGGTACCAACATCAAGATCAAAACGGAGCAGGGACGCCTGGTGGCATTCCAGAACCGCAAGAACGTAATCGACCCGCTGCAGATCCTCTCGGGGAACACCCACCTGATCGAAGGACTCTTCCGCTCGATCGGCAAAGGCTACGTCAAGCCCGACGGCGAGCAGGCCGGCGAACTGATCGGCCCGAAGGTCAACGGGAACCCGTACCGCCTCGACCTGCACGAGTGGTACCCCTTCGACAAGGCGATCACCGACTTGCGCTATCGATCGTTCCACGAGCACGAGCGCACATTCGACAACTGGAGCGCGTGGTTCAAGGAGTGGCTGCACTCCCGGTACTTCACGAGAATCGCGTCAAAGAAAGGGATCAGCGAGAAAATCTTCGCCGAAGGGGTGGTCTTCTACAACCTCAAACGCCAGGAGGAGGGCACGACCTGGATGGCCAAACTCCGGCGCGACATGTTCGCCTGGTACTACGACGGAATCGCGATCCCCGGCTACACCACACACGGCCGGGACGAGGTAGAAGACCAGGACGGGTTTGACTGACGGGCGTAAGCCCGAAACGCCAAGCGAGGGCGAGAACATATGAAGAAGAACTCTACAATGACCGCGAAACAATCCGATGAGCGTTTTGACCGCGGCGAAGACATTTCTGCGTTCGTGGACACCTCGACGATCAAGCGACCTGGTCTTGAGCCTCGTCGAGTGAATGTTGATTTTCCTGAATGGGTAATTCAGAGCCTGGACAGAGAGTCAAAGCTTATCGGAGTGAGCCGCCAATCGCTCATCAAGCTTTGGATATCGGAAAGACTTCAGGAAGAACGCCAAGCGCGTTCCTGACGAGCACCCGAGGGGATGCGCGAAGCCGGTTGACGCGATCGCTCGGTTGATAACAGAATAAAGAGACGGAACGTCCTGGTGCTGCCGTGCGACCGGCTGCCGCTCGATTTTCTTTCGATGTATACGTTTGCTCACATCAGTTCGAGAGACTGTTTGCGGTCGTGATATCTGAGAAAGAATAAGGAGATGAACGTGGTAGACAAAGAATCTGCTTTCTTCCAACACATGCGGGCAGTGCACATGG
>RECN01000095.1 GCA_007694005.1 Spirochaetaceae bacterium | reverse complement strand
GGACTTCTGACTGCACATGGCGGCTCACCCCTTTAAGTACCAGCGGAATGTGATGTCTGATTGCTGAAAACCCGAAGAAAAAACACCAGCGTGGTGGACAGTAATTTAGCGCCGCTTCCCCTGGCGCGAGCGACCGTGACTCGGTGTCGCCAGCGGCGTCTCGTCGGGGAGCGGTTTTCCGTCGTTTCTCGGGTCTATTAAACCGGTCTCGTCGTCGACGGTGTCTTCTTCGATGCGCTGTACATTCTGGCGGTACTGACTGTTTCCAAGTCCATCGGAACGCCGTTTTCGGTAGCCGGACCTTTTGTCCTGATCGTGCGCGTTTCGGTTCCGCTCCCGGACACTTTCGATGGAGATATGCAGTTCGTGTATGAGTATGCCGGTGAAACGCTCAATGCTGTCGATGATGTAGCTTTGCAGTTCGTGAACTGGACTGATGATTTCTTCACCGTACGGAACTTCCAGCTCAAGTTTCAGGCGATAGCCGCCGGAGTCATTTCGGGCTTTCACCTTCTTTACCGCCGCATTTACGCCAAACTCGTCTACGCAGTGAAGTATCATCTGGCCGAGTGCGGCTTCCGATATCGATATCGAACCTTTCCGTGCAAACTCAGGTCGTACGACGGCTTTCTCGTAAACTTCCCTGCGTCGAAATAACCCGGCTCCTTTTCGGAAGAACACCTTTAACGATTCAGCGACGAAACCGGAGTTATTGTTCCGGACCTCGATGGCTGGGACTGGTATGACGTGTCGCCCCTGCGTGTGTCTCATATGCATTGCGGTCGCGATTTCGTCGGACGTCGCAATGTCCTCAATACGGATTATGCGAGATATGGCAGGCAGGCCAAGCGTCTTGGCAATCTTTTGTACCATCCTGTCACTTGTTCCAATGATCAGAATGCCTTTGAAGTGTTCGCGTTTGAGAGCTTCGCTTACCTGTTTCAGATGATCGGGGTCCGTAAAGAGTGCGGTTCGGACGGCTGCGAGGTAGTTTTTCTCCCGTTTGGCGCTCTTGCCCGCAAGGATCTTCTGACCACGGATCAGAAGTCCGTCGTCTATCATGAGATCGATATTTTCTTTCTGGGCAACGAGCCGCGCCCGGAAACTCTTTCCGGTGCCGCTTTTGCCGACCAGTGCCACGACTTGTACGCCCCGCATGCGAAGTCGCAGATTCTGCAGCCACGTCATTTCTAATCCTATTCTATCTTATGCATCGTTGAGGCACCAGACTCAGATCAGTGATGCTGCCGTCTCAAGCGACTGAAGGAGCAGTTCCTCGGGTATGGAACCGAAAAGCCTGTCTACCGTCTTCACTACGTTATCTGCGGGGCTTGCATATACGTGGAGGAATCCGAGCTCCTCGTCACGCTCCGGGAGAATGAAAGCCAGGGCGTGCAGGGCATAGCTACCAGGGCCACCGTTGTACTTGCCGTCGCCAACGAGGGGGTGTCCGTGATGCGAAGCTTGTACCCGGATCTGATGGGTGCGGCCGGTTTGAATGGTGCAGAGGGCGAGTGTGTGATGTTCGGTCCACAGGACGGGATAGACTGCCGTAATTGCGCGTGAACCCACGTCGGTGATTTCGGTTCGTTGTGCTTCCCGGTCGCGAACGAGCATGTCTTCCCATATCTGGGGCGAGCGCAGGCTGCCGCTTAAGACGGCCAGATACACTTTACGTGGAATACCTCTGCGCATCAGCGAGGTGAAACGCCGCGCTCCAACCGCTGACTTACTGAAAAAGAGAACGCCGGTAGTGTTCCTGTCGATCCGGTGAAGCGGGCCCACCCGGAAGCTCAGAGATGGCTGTACTCGTCCTGACAGATAGCGTTTCACCCAGGAATGAACGCTTGACGGGCCGTGTACGGTTATCCCTCGCGGTTTGTTGATGCAGAGGAGGTGGTCATTCTCGAAGATGATGCAGTCGGCGAGCGAACGCGTATCATCTCCGGTGCGATGTGAGCTTTCTGAGCGTGTTCCGCTACGGACGATATGCCCATCCGTCGGCGGCCGGTACAAGCGGGAGCTGGCGTTCGTTGCAGGGTTCTGAGACGCTTTTGCGGTGGCAGAGACTTCGGGCGTTAGCGATCGCTCCAGCTGCAACACGTCCGATGCGCTGAGCCGGTGCTGCCCCTTCACCTTGCGTCCGTTTATTCTGACCTTACCGGTCCTGATTATTGCGAAGATCTCGCCAAGGCGTATGTCCGGGAGCATGCGACGAAGCACGCGATCGAGTCGTTTTCCCGCATCGTCCACGCCCGGACGGAACTCACAATACCGTTCTTGTAGCACGACTACACAAGGTATTGGCCTCTGTTCTCAAGGTCAACAGGTGATTCCGCGATCCAGTGGGAAAATCCCGTCGTACGGTATATACTCGCTTCGATGGAGAAACAGGCCCACATGCACCGTAAGCGACAGAACAGGGCCAGATCGCGAGCCTTTTTTCTGAGTGCACTGTACATGGTGATCGGTTCACTCTGGATATTTCTCTCTGACGCAGCTGTCATCGCCGTATATCCTGATTTTGAGAATCAGGCCATCCTTCAGCTCGTTAAGGGATTGTTTTTCGTACTTGCTACCGCGGGTATTCTCTACCGGGTGATACATCGCCTTCTGATCAGCCAGGAAGCGCTCAGGGAAAGGCTTAGCGAACGCCAGAGCGAACACGACTTGCTCGTCAGAGAGATGCATCACCGTATCAAGAACAATCTTCAGTTCGTCATCAGCATGCTTGGTATTCAGCGGAACTCATCCCGGTCACCCGACGTCTTTGAAGCGCTCGGCAACAGTCAGGCCCGAATCCGTGCTCTGGCTATCGCGAACTCCGCGTTGTACCGTGACGCGCTTTCATTGAGAACCACGAGTGTGCGTTCGATGACTCCGGTACTCGATGAGCTTGTACGTACGTATGAACCGTTCATAGCACTCAGTGGCGGCAAGCTCCGTGTCCGGGTGGATCTCGGAGATACACCTCTGAGCGATGATCTGCTTGTCCCGGTTTCGCTCGGAACCGGTGAGATCCTGTCTCTTGTCATGCACATCCTCGAGAAGGAGAGTAATGGCAACTCGCTCTTTTCGTTGAACATCGGCCGGAGTGGTGACGCGGTGGTGGTGGAACTTGTGCACGAAGGGCTGAGCCAGTGCTGCGAAATCTCTTCTGACACCTTTGATTTACTGTCGGGTCTTGCGGTGCAGACCCAGGGATCGATTTCCGTACCGGAGGATGGGAGTGACCGTTTTGTCGTGCTTTTCGGCTTATCGAGAAAAGTGTAGGTGCCGATGAAGGTATCTGTATGAGTGTGTTACGAGCGACCGTTCTTCTGTTTCTGGCAGCGACATCAGCAGGGTTTACTCAATCGAGGTCACCCGCCCTGGACAGCCCCTCAAGGATAGTTCTGCCCGAGGACTACCGAACCGGCAGGGAGTTCCCGGTCGTCGTGTTTCTTCCGTATACCAACGGTGACTCCGAGGAGCAGGCGCGTGCATTCGGTTTTCGCCCGGGCGAACACGAAGGGGCAGTCATGGTGTTGCCTCCGGGCCGATTTTCGACGCAGGACTACCTGCCGGACTTTTTGCAGTTTGTTGAATGGTACGAGGAACGTCTCCTTGAGGATCTACGCTCGCTCGAAGACACGTACTCTGTGGACACTGCACGAATCGTGCTTGCCGGCTACTCGCTTGGCGGGGATCTTGCCTGGGCACTCAGCGTCCGGAACCCCCGGTTGTTCGCCGGTGCAGTGATCGGCGGTTCACGCAGCAGTTATCCTGTTGGTCAGGCCGCGCTTCGTGAGCTGGTTGATAACTCGTACCGGGGAGCTTTTCTGATCGGTGACAGTGACTCCCCTCAGCGTTTTGACGGATTGAATCTCGCGAGGAGCAGACTTGAAGGTGCCGGTGGTGAGGTGCTGTACCGTGAGTATCCGGGAGGTCACGTTAATCCTCCGGTGGATATAGCGCAGGAAGCATTGAACTTCACCCTCGGAGGTGACAGGGCGACAATCACGTCGACGGTGCAGGCCCGCACCGGGACGCGTACCGGTCGAACCGCCTCGCGAACCCTGTTCGGCACGGGCGCATCTGGTCCAACAGACCGAATCATTCTGCATGCGGATATTCCGCTCGACGTCAGTGGACGGTTTTCGACAGGGGTCGGTCTCTCGGCCGAGAATCGCATTCGTATCAGCGGTGAGACACTTGCGTCGCGTCTGTGGCTGCGAGGTCAGTTAGGATATCGCGCGCTTCGGCCGGTAACGCTTCCTGGAGTCGACGGCGGGACAGTTCATGCGATGTATGGAGAAGCTTCAGTCGCGTTCGGAACTGCTGCTCTGTGGGGCGCCGGTGTCGAGTGGAACTGGGAGCAGTGGATAACCGGCGCTGATCTGCCCGGTGATGGAAACTCGAGAAGCATACGCGACTGGCCCGTTCTGTGGGTTCACTACGTGAACAGAGGCTCGGAAGCTTATGTCCCGAGACTGACCGTGTCGCTCGGGTACCGGCTTCCGCAGTCATTCTCGGGTGTTCCCGTTGAGCACTATCTCGGTTTCCGCGCGCAGTCCATGTACCGGCCGTTCACGTTCCTGCGAATTGGAGCGGGTGCTGGTGTCGACACTCAGCAGGTTCTTCCCTCAGACGGTACAAGCGAGTTCGGCGAGCTGTTACAGGTTCGAGTCTCCGGACTGCTGTCAGCTGATCTGTCAATCGGACCGCACGTTCGCCTCGGCGTTAACTGGCGACCAACCCGTACCCAGACTGCTGGTGAGGCCGAACCGACTTTACTCGAAAGTATCTGGCAGGCTGAGCTTTCCTACGTTCTTTTCTGAGTGCGCCGACGGGTAAAGAAACGAGACAGTCACCTCTATCTGCTCTCGACCAGATACGCTTCGTAGGCTTCTGCTGTTCTGTGATACAGAATTCTCAGATCCGACGCGATGGACCCGAAGTTGAGCGACAGGCGCGTATTGCGCGCCTCGGCTTCTACCACGGTCAGTTGCTCACACAGGGCATGCATACCGAGGTTTGCACACATTCCTCGAAGTTTGTGCGCGTGGCCAGCTAATTGTTCCGGGTTCCTGTTTTTGCAGGCTTCTTCTATCTGCCGAAGCTCTCCGGCACCGTCCGACCTGAACACGTCGAACAGAATCACGTCGAGACGTTCTGAGTCATCCGATTCCCGCAACTCACGCACTCTTTTCATGTCTAGAAGCGAAACGGGATTAATATTTTCTTCGGGTGTGTGTTCGCTCATAAGTGTTCCTTGTGAAAGATACTTCAAATTCTGATCGGGCGCAATTCACGGTTACGGACACATAAAAAAGCTTGACAGGTGCAATAAGGAGCGATAATCTCTCCGTATATTTGCATGCAAAAACGAATAAACGCATGCAAAAAAAGGTGAGAGCACATGTCAAAGCTACGTACAGCGCTCGTGAGCGGCGCAGGCCGCGGTATTGGGCGGGCCATTGCAGTCGGTCTTGCCGCGGATGGCTTTCAGATCGCCATCAATTATCACTCAAACGAGGAAGCTGCATCAGAAGCTCGTCGTCTCTGCGAGGAAGCCGGGTCGCCAAAGGTGATCACGGTTCGCGCCGACATATCGGTTGAGTCAGACGTGACCACGATGCTGGAAGAGATCGAAACGCGGCTTGGTGTTGTAGACCTGCTGGTTAACAACGCAGGTCGTGCGCCGAGAGAGCGGAACGATATACTCACGGCCAGCAGAGAAAGTTTTGACGAACTGCTCTCGGTGAATCTGGCAGGCCCGTATTTTCTGACCCAGAAGGTTGCGCAACGTTGGTTTGCACGCTCCGATGAGCCCGGGGCGGGGCGGGCGGTTGCGTTCGTTTCTTCGATTTCGGCGGAGACCGTGTCGTTGAATCGTGGTGAGTACTGTGTCAGTAAGGCGGGGATCGCCATGGCGAGTAAGCTCTGGGCAGCCCGACTGGCGCCTCACCAGATACCCGTCATCGAAATCCGACCGGGTATCATGAAAACCGACATGACCAGCGCTGTTCAGGATGTATATGATCAAAGAATCGCTGATGGACTCGTTCCTCAGCGCCGATGGGGAATGCCCGAGGACATCGCCCGCATCACGAGTGCCCTTGGCAGAGGTGATTTCGATTTCTGCTCAGGTGCGGTTATCTACGCGGACGGTGGATTTCACATTTCGCAACTATAGGAGAAGAACGCAGTGATTATTTCGAACGATGTGCAGATCGGACGCTTGAGTCCGCACGTGGACCGTGTCTTTGAAGTTGCGGACAGGTCGACCGAAAACCTGTCCCGAGCGTGGGACGCCACCCGTGGAGCCCCGGTTTTTACCGAACGTGGTGTCTACACGACGCGAGGGTGGACCGAATGGACACAAGGCTTTCAGTACGGTAACCAGATATATCTCTTTGACGCGACTGGTTCTTCGAAATGGCTCGAACAGGCCCGGCGTTCAGTCGTACAGCACATGTATCCTCATCTCACTCATACCGGTGTCCACGATCACGGGTTTAATAACGTCTCGACCTACGGCAATCTCCTCCGCCTCATGAAGGAAGGCCGGATAGAGCACACGGAGTGGGAAGCGGAGTTCTACCGCCTCGCATTGCGTGTAACCGGTGCGGTGCAGGCGGCCCGTTTCACGCGGCTTCCCGACGGGCTGGGCTATGTGCCTTCCTTCAACGGAGCCCATTCCCTGTTTGCTGATACAATCCGTTCCATGCGGGCTCTGGCTGTCTCACATCAGCTCGGGGGCGTTCTCATGGGCGAACAGGACGAACGCATTAACCTGCTGACTCGCATCGTGCAGCACGCGGAGACGACGGCACGGTACAATGTTTACTACGGTGAGGGTCGGGATTCGTACGACGTTCGCGGACGCGTGGTGCACGAGTCTCTTTTCAACGTGGATAGCGGCAGCTACAGGGCACCATCGAGCCAGCAGGGATATTCGCCCTTTACGACCTGGACCCGTGGTCACGCATGGGTACTCTGTGGGTATCCGGAGCTCCTCGAGTATTTTGATACCATCGAGTCTGCTGAGTATCAGGGACCGGCGTATCTCTCGACGGTAGAGGCGGTGCGCGCGCGGTTTGTCGAGGTCTCGCGAGCCGCAGCGGACTTCTATATTGAACATACGCCTTCAGACGGTATTCCGTACTGGGACACCGGCGCACCGGGACTCGAGAAGCTGGGTGACTGGCGGTCGAAGCCTGCAGATCCCTTTAACCCCTTTGAGCCGGTTGACAGTTCCTCCGCTGCTATTGGAGCACAGGGCCTTCTACGGCTCGGACGCTATCTCATGAAGCACGCGAACGGGGACAACGATACTGCGGATGCGGGTCGACGGTATTATCAGGCGGGTATCACCGCCGCAGAATCACTGTTTCAAAGTCCGTATCTCCCGGAAGACTCTGATCATCAGGGGATACTGCTTCACTCCGTCTATCACCGTCCCAACGGATGGGACTACGAACCCGACGATACGGGAGTTCCCCGGGGAGAAGCGTGTATGTGGGGGGATTATCATCTTCTTGAGCTCGCAACCTACCTGAAACGGGAGATTGAGGAGGGGGAATATCTTGTCTTCTTCAACGTCTGAAACGCGCACGGGTCACGCGGGACTGTGTCTTCACACGGTGACGACACGGCCGTGGCCTATTGAAACGGCGATCGAAAAATACGCGGCAGCGGGCATAGGCGGGATCACGATCTGGCGCGACGCGGTCGATGACAGGGATACCGCGGTACTGCGGACTCAGATCAGGGATGCAGGCCTCGAAGTGGTCTCACTCTGTCGCGGAGGTTTTTTCGCTTCGAACGAACTCCAGGAACGGGAGGCTTCACTGGAAGATAACCGGCGGGTCATCGACCTCGCTTCAGATCTGGGAGCTCCGCTGGTTGTTCTGGTCTGTGGTGCCGATCCGCGACAGGATCTCGCTGATTCACGGGAGCAGATACACGACGCGCTTGTGACCCTCGCACCATACGCGGCAGAGCGGGGCGTGAAGCTCGGGATTGAGCCATTGCACCCCATGTACGCCGACACACGGAGCGCGATTAACACGCTGCGGGACGCACGCGTGCTCGCGGAACGGGTCGGTGAGGCAAACGTAGGGGTCGTTGTCGACGTGTATCACCTGTGGTGGGATTCTGAACTCGAGGCTGAGTTGAAGAAACTGAAATCCGAACGGCTGTTTGGATATCATATCTGCGACTGGCGTGTTCCCACCGAACATATGCTCACTGACCGGGGCATTATGGGGGAGGGCTGTATACCGCTTGCGAAGATCAGTACATGGGTGAGGGAAACAGGTTTTAGTGGGTTCGACGAGGTCGAAATCTTTTCGACACGATTGTGGTCACAGGACCAGGATACGGTTCTGAAACGAATTACGGAGGCATGGAATGGCTGACAGAAAAATAAGAATTGCAATGAACGGTGTGACCGGACGTATGGGAACGAACCAGCACCTGATTCGCTCGCTGTGTGCGATACGGGATGACGGAGGCGTCGTGCTCACCGACGGGAGCAGGCTCGTGCCGGAACCGATCCTCGTCGGCCGGAACAGTGAAAAACTCTCCCGGCTCGCACGGGAGAACGGTGTTTCCGACTTCAGTACAGATCTTGATTCAGTGCTGTCCGATCCTGAGGTCAAGATCTACTTTGACAGCCAGCAGACACAGCGCCGGGTTGATTCAGTGATTAAGGCGATCGATGCCGGTAAGGCCGTGTACTGTGAAAAGCCGACCGCAACCGAGACCAGCGAGGCTCTGCGCCTTGCCGAATATGCGGAAAAGGCCGGTGTCAAGAACGGAGTAGTACAGGACAAGCTGTGGCTGCCCGGAATCATGAAGCTCAAATATCTGATTGATACGGGGTTTTTCGGGAAAATTCTGTCGGTTCGCGGTGAGTTCGGTTACTGGGTTTTCGATGGATTCCACCAGCCGGTACAGCGTCCGAGCTGGAACTATCGTGTCGAGGACGGCGGTGGAATCATGGTGGACATGTTCTGTCACTGGCGCTATGTGATCGACAATCTGTTCGGACCTATAGACAGACTCGTTGCCCTTGGTGCTACCCATATACCCGAACGCGTCGATGAAACCGGTAACACATATGCGTGTACCGCCGACGACGCGGCGTACGGTATCTTCGAGCTCAAGAACGGCGTCGTATGTCAGTTCAACAGCTCCTGGGCTGTTCGCGTCAGGCGTGATGATCTACTCACCCTGCAGGTGGACGGCACCCAGGGATCGGCGGTGGCAGGTCTGCGGGACTGTCGTGTTCAGTCGGATGCCATGACACCGAAGCCGGTCTGGAATCCGGACATCGACTCGCCCATCGACTTCTATGAGAACTGGGAACACATGCCAACGAGGGATCCGTTTCCGAATGCGTTCCGCCGACAATGGGAACTGTTTTTGCGCCACGTGACCGAAGACGTTCCGTTCCCCTGGGATCTGCGCGAAGGGGCGAAAGGCGTACAGTGTGCTGAGCTCGGTCTGCAGAGCTGGAAAGAAAAGCGCTGGGTTGACCTGAATGATCTGTCATAAAGCGGGTTACACATATGAGTGATGCCCATACAGGGGTGAAAAAAGCTGCCCTCCTTCTGCCGGAAGAAGCGCTTCGTTCCTACGTGAGCGCAAGGCTCGCAGAAACCGACGGGAAGGTAGGCAGTAGCCCCGCGGGTATCGAGGTCGAAATCCTCGATGTATCCGGCGGACCGCCACCGACAGACCGACTCAGTCAGTTCGATGTTCTGATCACGGGATGGCGAACACCGCTGTTACCACCGGAGCTCGCACATTTCGATGACAGGAACAGGTATCTGTGCCACCTGACCGGTACGCTTCGATCGAACGTTCCCCGTGAGCTTATCGCGAGTCCGAAGTGGATCGTGACCAACTGGGGAACGTCGATATCGGGCTTCGTATCGGAAATGCATCTCGCGTTGCTGCTTGGCGTTTCGAGGCGGTTTTCCGAAATCCGCCGTGTAATGGAGACCGGAGAAGGCTGGAAGCGTGAGCTACCACCAGGTACTAGTCTTTTCGGCAGACGAATTGGATTCTACGGATACGGTCTGATCGGGCGGGAGTTTCACAAGCTCGTTGAACCGTTCGGGGTGAAGGTCCGCATTTTTGATCCCTACGCCAGTCCGGACGATATCCCTGCGTCAGCGACGCGTGTTTCCTCGCTTGAAGAGCTCTTTCGCGAGAGTGATATTATCTCCATCCATGCCGGTCTGACCGCCGAAACGGAGGGGTCTATCGACTATCGGCTCCTTTCGCTCCTTCCCGAGGATGGAATCGTCGTCAATACGGCGAGGGCTGGAATCATACGGGAAGAGGCGCTGCTTCAAGCGGTCGAAGATACGGGTCTGCGTTTTGGGCTTGATGTGTTTCACAAGGAGCCACTCGACCCCGATTCTCCGCTTGTCTCATCGCCGACGGTACTCTGCACACCACATTCGGCCGGCGTGGTGGCCAATCAGTTCGAAATGATCTGGGCAACGGCACAGGCCAATCTGCTGCGCTACGCGTCGGGTGAGGATCTGCGCTTTGTGGTCGACGAGAAGCTCTACGACAGGATGACATAAAAACTATGCAATCGAAGATATACCTGGGGACCATTGCACTTGAACCGAATCGCTGGAGCAGTCGGACACCTTCAATTGACGTTCTGCAGTGGATGGATCGTGCCGCCGAGAACGGGTTTGACGGTGTCGAACTCTGGGAACCGCACTACGTACAGGCATCGCCTGAGGTGCAGAACAAACTGTACGAGCAGCGGGCACAAACGGCCGTTTTCAATTCCTACCTGCTCCCCGAGTTCGGTACGGAAGCTTCCTGGGAGCGGCTTGCGGAGATCTGTCGACGTCTCGATGTTCGGGGACTGAAGTTTAATTTCGGTCGGGATGAAACACGGATACAGGAGTATGTCACCGTTCTTTCTTCCGTCCGAAAGCACTTTCCGAACGAGCTTGCCTTTCTTTGCGAGTGTCACCCCGGTACCGTCGCTGAGCAGCCGGAGGGGGCCCGTTCGGTCCTGTCCGCGGCAGGGCTCGAAGACGTGGGGATTATCTGTCATCCCTTTCTCATCGGTGTGGCGAAACTGACGCGCTGGCTTGATGCCTTCGGTTCGAGGGTACAGCACATGCACGTGCAGATGCGGGATGCTGAACGGAGAATCATCCGGCTTCGGGACAAGTCTGAGTATGTTAAAAGGCAGATCGCTTTGTTACACGAACGAGGTTACGCGGGTGCCTGGACCGTCGAGTTTGTCTACGGGACCGCGAGTCCGAACGACATACCCGACGCGCTTTTCACGGAAGCCTGTGAGGACCGAGACGTTCTCGCCTCGACTCTGCTTGGATTGAATCCTTCAGGCGAAAGGTAATGGTGTCTCCGAAAATTACGATCAGTGATATCGCCGAGGATGTGGGAGTTTCGGTCAGCACGGTCAGTAGGGTGCTGAATGGATCGGGGCTGGTTTCCCGGCCGCAACGCGATCGTATTCTCGAGTCGGCAGCACGGCTGGGGTACCGGAAACAGCAGCGACGTCGACAGGCGGGGCGCACAATCGTTACCATTGCCCTTGTCCTGCCGGAAAGCACACCGGGACCCCTGCATCTTTTTTACGACACCGGGGAACTCGTCGACAGTGTACACGCCGCATTCGGAAGAACGCGCGTCAACGTGGTTGTGGTTTCCGTCGCGCGTTGGCGTGATACCTTTGAACAGAAAAAAATGGGGGATGTGGATGGCTGTATCCTTGCGTTTACCGATCCTGACCGCCACCTGTCTGAACATCTTGAGGAACACGGCATACCGACAGTCTCCCTGAATCGCATACGACCCGACGGCAACTATGTCAGCTGCGACAACCGGAACGGCATGTCGGCGCTCGTGAGACAGCTCGTCAGCGTCCGAGGCGCTGACCACGACATTGTGTATCTTGACTACAACGCCATTCCTGCTGTTTCCGGTGAACGCCGGGACGGGTTTCTCGACGCCGTGGGGGAACTGGGCATACAACGAAGTCGGTGTCACGTGTACGAAATCCATCATCTGAGCCAGATCAACGATCGTTTCTTTCGGGACCTCTCCGAGAATTCGGTTCGATCTGTTGTCTGTTTCAATGATGTAGTAGCAGTCTACGTGTATCAGGCGGCCTTACACCGTGGTATGCGAATCCCGGAAGACCTTTCGCTGACCGGCTTCGACAATTCCCCCGTACGACAGCTTCTTGACCGCGCAATAGACACGGTCGATCTTGGTGTCGGTACGCTTGCCCGGACCGCCGCAGACTGGCTTCGCTCATGCGTGATACAGGCCGAGTGTCGTCCCCTGCAGGTAGTGCTGGAACCACGCTATCTCCCGGGAGACACACTCTAAGCTGACTGTCATGGACCAAGCGCAGGCAGATGTATGCTGCGGGGATTGCATGTCAGCTGCAGACCTGTGTTAGGCTTGAAACATGACAGTTACAAAGAATTCAGTTGTTACGATGGATTACTCTCTCACCGATCCTGATGGCGCCGTCCTCGATTCGTCGGAGGGGCGTGGTCCCTTGAGTTACCTGCACGGTGCCGGAAATATCATTCCGGGACTCGAAGGTGCGCTTGAGGGGAAATCAGAGGGCGACCACGTGCGGGCAGTCGTTGAAGCGCGGGACGCCTACGGCGAACGTGATGAAAGTCGCGTTGTGGATCTCCCGCGCGACCGGTTCTCCGGGGTGGAAACGATAGAGCCTGGCATGCAATTCCAGGCCGAAGTTGACGGAGGCACACAGATTCTCACGGTTCAGAAGGCGGACGACACCAACGTAACCGTCGATGCGAATCATCCTCTCGCGGGCGTTACCCTTACGTTTGAAGTGGATATCAAGAGTGTTCGTGAGGCCTCAGCACAGGAAATAGAGACAGGAAAGGTTCAATAGCAACATTCCGTACGTTCGCACGCCTTCTGGCCGGTAGACGGAACGCCATAATGCTTGTGATAGTAAGTGTATGAACAAACGTTCGAGTCTGGCGTCGGAGGGTGTATGCGGACGATTTTGCTGGTAGACGAAAGCGATCTGCTGAGGGTGACAATCTCGGTAGACGGAAGTCCTCATCCTGTTCCTCGTTTCGATGATCTGCGCCCTTCGGTGCAGGCGGCGGCTCAGTCGGCCGATGCGGTTTTTTACGTCGCACCGCATCACGATCCCGTCATCATCTCAGCTGACGGTGTCATCGAAGGACAGTATCGATGGGAAGACATCGGAGACATTGCAATAACGTTCAATCGCTCGCGCGTTTCTCCCCGGACGAAGACGAACACAAAGAGTCATCTCGAGTCGGTCGAAGAATAGCGGCTGACGACGCCGAGCGCTCCGGAGAAGCATAGTGGATACGGTACTCGCAGTACTTCGACTGTTCGGCAGCCTGGGGCTGTTCCTGTACGGCATGCGTACGATGAGCGAAGGTCTCAAACGTGCTGCCGGTGAGCGCTTGCAGTCGGTGCTGACGTTCATGACCGGGAATCGATTCGCGGCGGTATCCACGGGCTTCGTGCTCACGGTTCTTCTACAGAGCAGTTCCGCATCCACCGTCATGATCGTCGGCTTCGTGAATGCGGGCCTGCTTGCCATGTACCAGGCGCTCGGCATGGTCCTCGGCGCCAACATAGGCACCACGATGACCGGGTGGCTTGTTGCATTCTTTGGATTCCGCATAGACATTTCAGCCGCTGCGCTTCCGACTATCGCGGTCGGGGCGGTACTCCTGTTCATTCGCAAACTGCGAAACGAAGAGCTCGGTGAGGCACTGATCGGTTTTGGACTGCTCTTTCTCGGGCTGATGTTTCTCGCGGACTCGGTGCCGGGTGTTGATGACTTTCCCGCGATTCTTGAGTTCAGTCAGTGGCTCACCGGATACGGTGTACTCTCGACGCTCGCCTTTGTCATGGTCGGTGGCGTACTGACGATTGTTCTTCAGTCCTCATCAGCAGCGGTGACCGTAACGCTCACGATGGCATTTGCCGGTTGGATCGACTTTCCTATGGCGGCAGCTATTATTCTCGGAGAGAACATCGGGACAACTGTTACGGCTAATCTGGCGTCCATCGGTGGAAGCGATGCAGCGCGTCGCGCTGCGCGGGGCCATTTTGTGTTCAACGTCGTCGGGGTGCTCTGGATGATCCCGGTTTTTGTACCGTTTCTGATACTTGTCGAGCGCATTACCCCGGGGCCGCCTGTGGGAGCCACGCTTCCCATGCATCTTGCGGTTTTTCACACCTCATTCAACGTCCTGAATGTACTGATCTTCCTCCCTTTTCTTCGCCGCTTCGCGACGCTGATTGAGCGCTACGTCAAAGCTGTACACCCCTCGGGCCGGGCGTCAAGCGTCCTGCATTTCGTGCAGGACTACATGAGGATCTCACCCGAACTGTATCTATTTCCCATACGGCAGGAACTTGGCCGCATGGCGTCGAGCGTTGTTGACATGTACAGGCAGACCCGTGTGCTTCTCGAAGATCCTTCGACCGCAGACCAGCGTCGCGTCGATGAACAGCAGGCAAGAGAAGAGCTCTCCGATCAGACACATAGTGAGATTACGGGTTTTCTCGCGTCGTGCTCGACCGGACATCTCAGCGTGGCTACCGCCGACGCGGTTGTCTCGCTCATGAGAATTTCTCACGAGCTTGAGCGCATCGCCGACAGTTGTCTTAATCTTACGTTTCTCGCGGAACGGGCGAAAAAGCACGAAATGAAGCTTGGCAAAAAGGGTCAGCGCGAGCTTCTTGCGTACCTCGATCTCGTCGATGGCTTTCTTACCTTCGCAGCACGGCACGTCAACGACCGGCTCTCGGATACGGACTTGAGTCACGCTGATGAAATGGAGCGGGTCGTCAATGCATCACGTGCACAGTTCAAGAAACGTGCCCGGAAGCGCCTGCAGAAGGGATCGGATGTACGAACCGAGTTGCTCATGGTCGATGTGGCGAATCATCTCGAGCATATCGGAGACTTCTGCCTGAACATCGTGCAGGCTAACAAAACAATTCGTGCATCGGGTTTCGGGAACATTCCGTCCGTAGCGGCTGTCGACGAGAATAAGGTCTCCTCCGGTATGAATCCACCAGAAGACGAGGCTACTGCCTGATCTGTCTGTGTATCCCTTGCGAAATTGCCGGCTGACCGAACGAGGCGAGCAGAAGCCCGGTTTCCCCATTGTACAGGTTACCCCGGATGATGCGGATACCTACGTTCGCGGTGCGTTTGATGCGTTTTAACTCTCGCGTTGACGAGACCGCAAGAACCTGTCTTGGATCATTTCCAAGTCGCAGATGAACGATTGCGCGTCCAGCCTCCGGACTGAATGCAATGACCTCGAGTCTGCCTTCGTCCTCGGCCGGGTCGGTGACCAGCTCGACGTCTTCTGGTCTGCAACAGAAGGTGACTGACGAGCCAGTATGAGGGCGGAAAAGATCCGGGAGCGGCAGGAAGCAGTACGGGTCGGAATCCGGTATCAGCAGCACCCGCTCCTCAGTCTGGTGAATTTGACCGGTGATCACATTCGTGTGCGGGTTTCCCGTGAAAATGGCGACCTCCACGTTGACCGGATAGTGATACAGCTGTCGAGGTTCATCGACCTGTGCAATGGTACCATTCTGGATCACAGCGACCCTGTCACCGAGTATCATTGCTTCGTTCTGGTCATGGGTTACGAAAACGGAGGTAGCGCCGGTCTGTTCGTGAATCCGTTTCAGTTGCGACCGCAAGCCGACCCGAAGCTTCGGATCCAGATTCGACAATGGTTCGTCAAACAGCAGTACCGACGGTTCGGTCACCAGCGTTCGCGCGAGTGCAACTCGTTGTCGCTGGCCACCGCTGAGCGTTTTTGGACTGCGTTTCTCGAAACCTTCCAGGTCGACCATCCGCAAAGCTCGAGCTACCCGCTCACCGAGTTCGCTTCTGCCGGTCTTGCGCATTCGCAGACCGAACGCAACGTTCTCCCATACCGACATATGCGGGTACAGGGCATAGTTCTGAAAAACCATGCCAATGCTGCGTTCTCGCGGGCTTAATGCGATCCCGCTGCGCGCGGAGTACGCACACAGGTCCCCGATGTGGATGTCGCCTTCATCGGGGTACTCAAGACCGGCGATGCACCGCAGCAGTGTGGTCTTTCCACAACCCGAGGGACCGAGAATTACAAGGAACTCCCGGTCTTCAACGGTGAGCGTCACATCTCTCAGTGCCGCGACTGTCTGAAATGATTTGGATAGACTGCTTAGCTCTAGTGCGGGCACGGAACACCTCTTACGCCAGGTTGTTGCTCTTAATATAGTAAGAGCTCGCGGTAAAGGCACATGAAAGCTTATTCCCTTACATAGGTTCCGGATCTGCAGTTGCCGCAGCAGGAATCCCGGGATCGTCGGTATGCTGCTTTCCGCCGCGATTCACTTTACGGATGAGCCGGAAAGCGATAGCTGTGGTCCTCGGCCAGGGATGAAAGCGTTCCTTGTGTTTCAGTTTTACCGACGGTCTTGCGATAAGGCGGAGCAGACTCCAGACAGCGAACAGCCCGTGGCATAGCGACAGTAGAAAAAACAGTCCCGAAGGTCCCATATACCCGATCGCGAGTCCTGAGAGAGACGGCCCGGCACTCGAACCGATGGCGTAGAAGATTATGTAGGCGCCTGACGCTGCAACCATCTCGGAAGTTTCGAGCTGATCATTTGCGTAGGCGAGACAGATTGAGTACAGAGGCATTGTAAAGGCACCAAAAACGAAGCCGAGTATAGAAAGTGTGGCAGCGTCGGTAGATGCTATGAGTGCGATCACCAGCGCGATACATGTACCGATACCCGAACTGATCAGCACGACACGACGACGATCGACGCGATCGCTGAGAAAACCCAGCGGAGCCTGTGCTGCCAGGGCTCCGACACTGATCATCAGCATGAACAGACCGATCTGAGAACTGTTGAGGCCGGAGAGCTGGGCAAAGCGTGGTCCGATGCTCCAGAGGGCGCCGGCACTGATGCCGGAAACGAGGATTCCTAACGACGCGAACCGTGAGGCTGTAAACGCTCGGCGGATATTAAGCGGTCGTCGTTCGGCGATAACGGGGACGCCGGTATTCGCGAGCACAACAGGCACAAGCGAAATGGAAACAAGAATGCTGACGAGTACAAAGAGTTCGTATCCGGTTTCAGGAAACAGGGCGAGTAGAGGTTGTCCGACGCCCATCGAAGCGAGATATATCAGACTGTACAGTGAGAGGATCTTGCCTCTGCTCCGCGCCGGGCTGCCGGTATTCAGCCAGCTCTCAACGACCACCAGAAGGGTGGCGGTACACAGGCCGTGGACAACCCTCAGGATTATCCACGAAACAGGATTGACCAACAGCAGATGAGCAAGTGCCGCTGCCGAGGCGATACTCGCGAAGCCCGCAAAGGTCCGGATATAGCCTACCGATCCGATGAATCGTACCCCCAGGAGGCTCCCGGCGATAAACCCGGAAAAATAGGACGACATGATTATTCCTATCGCCAGATCGCTGAAACCCTCACTACCGGCGCGCAGGGCGATTACGGTACCCTGCAGAGCCGTGCCCGTACCGAGAAGGAACACCGCGATGAGAATGGCGCTGATGGTCGCGACCGGATTCTGATCCGCAAGCGGAGAAACCGGGGTCGCATAGTCAGTTTGCTGGTCGTCCATTCTGCGACTCCTACCACACATCTTGTTTCTCCGGCAAGGAGCGCTCACGAACGTCGCGTTCGGACCCGTGTGAACCGGCGAGGTTGACCTCCACGCAGCCTTTGTTGTATACAGTCCGCTACCGTTCTCTTTTATAACAATGGTGAGGAAATATGTACGCACTCGTAGAAATTGCAGGTAAACAGTATAAAGCCGAAGCCGGAACACAGCTGAAGGTTGACAAGTTGGCGGGCTCAGCCGGTGACACCGTTACGTTTGACTCCGTACTCATGGTTTCGGACGGCAAATCGGTCACCGTTGGGGCTCCGTTCGTGAAAGGCGCCGCTGTGACCGGAACGATTGACAGTTTTGGTCGCGATCCGAAAATCACGGTGTTCAAGTACAAGAAGCGGAAGCGATACAAGCGCACCCGCGGACACCGTCAGCACTTCGCTATGATAACCGTACAGGATGTCCAGGCGGGCTGACGGGAGACCTGAGTCAGGGCGCTGGTCGGACTGGAGGAATCGTGATCGGTATACGCGTGGAAGTATACAGGCAGGTCATCGTTTCTCTGGTTTCCGACGGGCATGCCCTCGATTCTGAAGGCAGTGCGGATTTTCGGATAGCCTGTGCCGGGGTTTCGTCGGCACTCCGATCGTTCGCTGAGCTTTTAGGGTCGCGCACTGATATTCGGGCACGGGGTTCTGCCCCGGAACCGGGTCGTTTCTGTGTGGATGTGGT
Source organism: Spirochaetaceae bacterium (assembly GCA_007694005.1). Classification (GTDB taxonomy): domain Bacteria; phylum Spirochaetota; class Spirochaetia; order DSM-27196; family SKKC01; genus SKKC01. The sequence continues at coordinate 107,265 of RECN01000095.1, read as the reverse complement.
GTCAGTTGCACGCATGGACTGGTACAGGGGAGTCAGTGAGCTTCTAATGACGTCGCTGCGTCTGGTTCAGCGGGATTATCCCGCTCACGTTGCGATTGAGTTCGTTGAGGTTGAAGGATTTGCCGAAGTCGGGTGAACGCCTGGCGGGCATTGATTGACGTTTTGCATAAGGAAACAGAGTATGGCACATAAGAAAGGTGGTGGTAGTTCCAAGAACGGTCGAGACAGTAACTCGCAGCGCCTTGGCGTAAAGCGTTTTGGTGGACAGACCGTGAAGGCCGGTGAGATCATTGTGCGACAACGGGGTACGAAATTTCACCCTGGTGAGTTTGTCGGCATTGGTCGGGATCATACGCTCTTTGCGACGGAACATGGAAAGGTCGTGTTTTCGCAGCGTCGCGGAAAGCGAATCGTCAATATCGCACCGGTAGTCGCCGAAACGGTTTCTGAGTAACGACCGTCATCATCGCGAAAGGCGATGCGCGCCGTTGATGCTGTATGGTAAAATGGTGCTTACATGAGTTCTTTCGTAGATGAAGTAAATCTGACATTGTCATCCGGTCACGGAGGAGCAGGAGCGGTAAGCTTCCGAAGGGAGAAGTACGTCCCAAGGGGCGGCCCTGACGGAGGCGACGGCGGGAAGGGCGGTTCTGTTCGCATTAACCAGCGACGAGACCTGAGAACCCTTGTGCACCTTGTCGGAAAAGACCGTCTATCGGCTCCAGATGGGCGCGCCGGACAGAAGCGGAACAGACACGGTGCCGACGGCGAGGACCTTATCGTCGACGTTCCACCGGGTACAGTCCTTATTGACCTCGATACCGGACAGACGGTGGTCGACTTCGCCAAAGAAGAGTCCGTCCTTCTGCTCGAAGGGGGCCGTGGGGGTAAGGGAAACGCTCATTTCGCAACTGCCCGTCACCAGGCACCACGTTTTTCGCAGAAAGGTGAGGCAGGTACGTCCATGAACTGCCGCATCGAGCTGCGCCTCATGGCGGACATTGGACTTCTTGGACTGCCGAATGCCGGCAAGTCGAGTCTTCTTTCCGCGCTGAGCAATGCAAAACCCCGCATCGCCTCGTACCCCTTTACGACTCTGACGCCACAACTCGGCGTGGTTCGCTACGCGGAGCGTGACATTGTTCTGGCTGACATACCCGGCATCATAGAAGGGGCAGCCGAAGGCCACGGTCTTGGGACGAAGTTTCTCAAGCACATCTCCCGGGCACAGCGGATAATCTACCTGATCGATCTGTCTGACGGTGATCCGGCAGAAACGGTAAAACTGCTCGAACGGGAGCTTCAGCGATACGGGGACGGCCTTGCCGACCGCCAGCGCATCCTGGTCGGGAATAAAACAGATATTTCGGAGGAAGCGGCGTGCAGACAACTGCGGGATTCGTTTCCCGACGACGACGTGTTTTGTGTCAGCGTAGCCACGCGCGACGGCCTCCGGGATCTGACGGCCCGAATGGTGGAGTTCGTGCACGCCGATCGGGACACGTGATCCGATGGGTGTTGCTGTCTTTGGAGGGTCGTTCGACCCGGTACACATAGGCCATCTCCACGTTGCTGATTCCGCTCTATTGATTCCATGGGTTGACCACGTGTATTTCGTTCCGGCGGGAATGCCTCCTCACAAGAAGCTGAGTGGTGGTGCGGACGGGCAGCAGCGGCTGGCGATGCTGTCGCAGTCCGTTGCAGATCGGCCTGGTTTGAGCGTGCTTGACTGGGAGTTGGGCGAGTCTGGCCCTTCGTATACCTGCCCGACCGTAGAGCGGGTCAGGAAGGAACTGAGCGGCGATGCGCGAGTCGGGCTAATCATAGGAACGGATCTGCTACCCGGTTTTACCACGTGGAAAGACTGGAGTGACCTTCTTACCCTGGTAACGCTGCTCCTGACGCGCCATCCCGACGGTGACGATCCTCGTGCCGTGCTGGATTCGAAACAACTGCAGGCGTATCCTTCGCAATTGCGCTCAGCTATAGAGCGTGCAGAAGTAATCGATCATATTCCGCTGTCGATTTCGTCAAGCAGCGTTCGGAACCGGATCGCACGCGGCTCTCGGTATCGGGATCTGCTTCCAGAGTCTGCGAACAGGATTATCCATGACCAGGGCCTGTATTCGTTCCAATGAGGCTCTGCGCGCGATATTCAGTGTCTTGCCGTGTAAAGACTTGCCCGGTAGACTTCGTCAACGAAAGGACGTTGATTGATGAGAGCACATATTGATACATCCATTGTCTTTCTGCTTCTGATTCTTGCGCTTCTCGGAGGCACCTTCTACTACGTGTATCTTCAGGTGCGGGGAGACGCGATTTCGGATATGGCGAGTCGCGGTGAGCAGATACCGTTTCTGCTGATCATCGGAGATGAAGGTGAGACACCGCTGCTCACGCAGGTGCTAATCTACGACACGACAACCGATCGGGCGGCGATCTTTGACGTTCCCGGAGAGACCGGTGCAGTCATGACGCGGCTCGGCAGGACTGACCGTATCGACGAGCTGTTTCGCCTAGAAGGCACCGGTCCGTATCTCAGGCAGATTTCCGAACTGATGTCGCTTGATATTTCGATCTATCTGCACTGGAGTCGCTCCGATATTGAGACGCTCGTTGATTTCCTCGGAGGCCTGGAACTGTTTCTGGGCGAATCCATTGAGGACTTCGAAACTCCTGATCCTGTCCTGCTGCCTGCCGGGAACGTCAGGCTTGAGGGACCGAAAGCGCTTACTCATCTATCGTATGAGCGTCTCGATGAGCGCCCGGTTGATACCGGTGGACGCCGGCAGAGTTTCACTGAGGCTTTGATTCACGCAATCACCCGGTCGATTCATCTGATTCAGAGCGATAGAGGGCTGCAGGTGCTCAACGAAACGACTCGGACGAATCTCGATGCCCGCGCTCTCGCCTCACTTACTGAACAGCTGTCACGGGTCGATATCGATCGCGTGATCCGGCAGAGGATCATAGGAACGTACCGCAGCGTCGAGGTCACCGGGGAGCCGCGTCTGCTTCTGTTTCCTCATTTCGAAGGCCAGTGGCTCAGGGAGACCGTCAATCAGGTCAGCGAGAGTCTTCGCAGTGTCGAGCAGATTGCCGGTGACAGGGATGTGATTGTGCTGCAGATATTGAATGGGACCGAAGTCAACGGGCTTGCGCGTAGAACCCGGGAGCTGTTTCAGGGTCTCGGTATATTCGACGTTCGGGAGTTCGGAAACGCTGAGCATAGCACCTATCGTACTACCGAAATTATTGATCACCGTGGTGATGAACGAATGGCTCGTCGGGTGGCCGGGGTTATCCGGGCTGATCGGATACGGACCGAGATTTCCGACGATCCAGCTCAGGAGATTGATGTGACTATAGTACTCGGACAGGATTTTGATGGAAGATATGTACGACAATAAAAAAGAAATGATAGATCTTGCCAGCATGCTCGATGAACACAACGCAGGGGATGTTCTGGTCCTCGACATCGCCGGGCAGTCATCGATAGCCGATTATTTCGTCATCGCCACGGTAAGCAGCGAGGCATACCTGCGTGGACTGGTGGACGATATCGACCGGTATTGCGACGGTCAAGCGCTGGAAGTCCGAATGCCGGACCGCCGTCATGACGGCTCAGGCTGGACCGTCATGGACGGGGGCTGGTTCGTAATTCATCTCATGACAAAAGAGATTCGAGAGTTCTACGACCTTGAGCGTTTGTGGTTTCACAGCCCCCGACTGTATGGAGAAGAACTTCAGTCCGCGTCATCGGCGGGCCAGTCGTCTTCCTCATCCGTTTCGTCGTAATCATCATCGTCTTCCAGAAAGTCATCATCTATGTCGAACTCCGGATCTGTGTCATCGTCCACCGGTGGTAAGTAGTCGTCGTCGAAATCATCTTCTTCGAGGTCTTCGTCGTCGTCAAAGAGATCCGAGTCGTCCGTTTCTTCATAGGTACTGTCATTGTCGAGTCCGTCATCGGGGTCCGGTTTACCAGTCGAAAGGTTCATTTCATACCTCACAGGGGGAACTTTAGTTCTCTGAATCGTCCTCGTCAATGTCCTGCTCATGGTTTGACACGTGGCTTCAATGCAGTATAATGCGAAAATTGTCCGAACGTCGGATTTTGGTCTTTGGCAATATTTCTACATCCGGATGGCATCCGATTGTGTAAGCGTTTGGTTCGTTTCTTCCTGTCGGGGGACATGAAGTATATCGGCACCACGTGAGACAAACGCTTTCACAAGGCCTGAAGATCTGGTGTGACTTCAGGTAAGGCATCGAGAGAACGGCCTGTAAACGCGGGCACAGATCGGCGACAGAGTAATCGCCTGACTGGCGGTGTTTGTTTACGGTTATCGGTCTCGAAACGTTAGGCGGAGGTAGAAAAAGTGGATATCACCGATATACGTGTCCGAAGGGTCACTGCCGAAGGTAAGCTGAAGGCATACGTTACGGTTACTTTTGATGACTGTTTTGTTGTTCACAACGTGAAGGTCATCGAAGGTAAGACGGGCGTCTTCATTGCTATGCCGAGCAGAAAAACCAAAACTGGCGAGTACAAGGATGTTGCACATCCTATTCACTCGGATTTTCGGAACGATCTGCAGTTCAAGATTCTGCAGGCGTACGAGACCTCAAGTGAGTCTGAAGGTCTCGTAGCAGACCTTATAGACGAATAGAACGTACATCGTTACAGAATCTCATGCCTGCTAGTGGCTACGCGAGGCTGTAATAGGATATTATTGGGACGTCGGCAAGCGGTTAAGCCACCTGGTTTTGATCCAGGCATTCGCAGGTTCGAATCCTGCCGTCCCAGCTAAGAACCTCGAGCAACCGGACAGAAAGGAACGGCCTTTCTGCTTCGTGTTGTTGCACAGGTACATTCAAGGAGAATTATATCGTTATGGATCAGAAAACACTCGAGACGAGCATTCGCACCGAACGGAAGAGTTCTAACGCGCGGCGTTTGCGGAAAGCGGGAAAGATTCCCGGGATCATCTACGGTCATCATGAGCCGGTCGCGATCACGATTGACGCGGTCGAGTTCGGGCGTAAGTTCAGGCACATCTCTGAGAGTACGATCATCACCCTCAATACCGGGGAACAGAGCTATGACGTGCTGATTAAGGACTACCAGGAAGATATCCTGACCGGAAAGATGCTGCACATCGATTTTTACGAAATCGAGCTCGGTAAAGCCGTTCGAACGCATATTCCGGTTCACATCACCGGTTCCGCCAAGGGAACCCGGGAGGGTGGTATTCTCGAACATCCACTTTATGAAGTGGAAATCGAGTGTCTGCCGAAAGACCTTGTCGAGGCGATTTCTGTCGACGTATCAGGTCTCGCTATCGGTGACTCCATACACATTTCAGACGTTGTACCTCCGGAGGGGATTACCATCCTCAACAGTGGTGATCAGATAGTCGCTGTGTGTTCCGTACCTGCAGCAGAAGTTGCTGAAGACGAAGAGTCCGAAGAGGACGTCGACGCCGAGGTTCCATCCGCACATGGCAGCAAAAAGGAAGAAGACGAGGAGTGATCAATCACCCTGTCCTCGTGTTGTGTCTGGGCAATCCCGGCAGGACCTATGCTTCAACCCGGCACAATGCCGGGTTTTTTGTTGCTGACCGTCTGCACGGTCTCGTTGGTGTCCGGTTCCGGAGGCGGCTGTTCGGGCGCTACAGCGCAGCGAAGTATGGCTGCCTGACGCTCGCGAAGCCCTTGACGTACATGAATCGCAGCGGTGAGGTTATTGAGTCGATCTGCAGGCGCTACTCACTGACGAGGCCAATGATCATCGCGGTGTTCGATCAGATGGATCTGCCACCGGGTAGCGTGCGCCTCAAGCGGGGAGGCGGCGACGGTGGCCATCGGGGGCTGCGCAGTGTGTTCAGTCACGCGCAGTCCGACGATATCTGGAAACTGGCGCTAGGAATAGGGCGACCGGGCGCCGGGAGCACTGTGGTTGAACACGTCCTCTCCGAACCCGATGGCGACGAGAGAGTTCTGATTGATGACGCGGTAGAGGTGGCTGCAAACACAGTGCTCGCATTGTGTTCCCGCAGTCCTGAGGAACTCATGAATGAGGTCAACGGCAGGTAAGATCGAGCAGGCGGAACCTCTTGAGCAGACAGTCGAGCGAGAGCTGTTTCGCCTGATTCCCGCACACCGTCCTCCTGTCCCCCGGGTGATTGTCGCCTGCTCCGGAGGACCGGACAGTTCGGTCCTGGCCACGGCCCTTGCTTCCACACACCACCGGAATCTCATTCAGCTCGAGCTCGCCTACGTGGATCATGGCCTTCAGTCTGCCCGTCACCGACGCCTGGAGCGACGCAGTGTCGAGCGGCTTGCAGGAGAACTCCGTGTTCCGCTTCACATCCGGTCGATACGGATTGACTCAAACGGACACGGAGGGGTCGAAGCGTCGGCACGTCGCCGTCGGTATGAGATGCTCGCTGACATTCAGAGTGCGCGGAATGCATGTGCGGTCTGCACCGCACACCATCTTGACGATCAGGTGGAAACGGTACTGATGCGTCTGATACAGGGATCGTCGCTTGCAGGGCTCGGCGGGATGTCCGATACAGCCCAGATTTTCGGCTGTTTCGTCGTGCGACCGATGCTGCTCATTGACCGCACTTCCGTGATGGAGTACGCGAAACACCGAAATCTGAAACCTCATCGGGACAGAAGTAACCGGAGTGGCCGGTTTCTGCGTAACCGTATGAGAAAACTACTCATGCCCCATCTTTTTTCGCTGCGACCGGGTATACGCGAGGCTGTCAGCAGGACCGCGCGCGAGCTGCGGCAGACATACAATGAGCTCGTGCGGGAACCGGCCGATACTATTCCTATGACCCTGAGCGAACAACGCGTCTTAATTGACAGGCCACGATTCTTCGCAGCCGCTTCACGGGTGCGACTTGAACGACTGCGCGATGCCTGCAATCACTTTGAGTCCGTACCGCACCGCTTACCGAGCGAGATGTTTGTACCTCTTCTCGGCGTCGAACCCGAAGCCGAGACCCTCCGGGCCGTTGATGCACACGGTGTGCAGATCCGTCTCACACGGACGCACCTGGTCTGTGAGCTTCGGCATCTTGTTCGTCGTGATCAACCGCGATATTCTTGTACCGTGCAGGAACGATCGCTCGCTCCGGATGAGGTCTCCCGTCGCTCCCTGGACGAGCTTCTGCCTCCGACGATGCAGTTCGTGTCCGATACCGCACACCTTGTATGTCGCGGTCCCGGACCGGGCACGGCTGATCAGGCACGCTGGGAGGAAAGGCTCATCTTTCGCGAGGCGGTACTGAGCGACTGGCCGTCGTTTGCCGTTTCACGAGCCGCGTTCAAGAGGCGTCTGGAGCGAGAGCCGGAGAAGTTTATGGTTCTGGAAGATGTCAACGCACCGGTCGCTATTCTGGATTTTACAGACGGTCGTACGCCGGTGCTCACGGCAGCGAATACTGATCGTTCGCACCCGGAGCGGCCGCATGAGCGTGCATGCAGCGTCAGTATTGGTGCCGGAGCAGCGTAATGCCTGTGAACAAGCGAACCCTTCAGTCCGGTCGATTTATTCTCTTCCTGCTCATTGTTACATTTGCATCAGGACCGACCGTGCTGGCACGCGATTCGGTTTCCCGCCAGATTGCCGGACTGTATGCCCGGGAAGCGGCAGGACTTGTCGAGGGTCTTCCCACCGACATCGAAGAGTTTGACCGACTCGTTGGCCTGTCGCTCGAGTACGACCCGGAACAGACTGATGCGCTGCACCTCCGGGCCGTGCTTGGCAGCGTGCGGGGTGAACCACGGGCGCACGGGATGGTGTATCTTGAACGGGCACTCTCTAACGGCGATTTCCGTCATACGAGCCGGAGAGATGCTCACCTTCTCCTTGGCCGGTTCTACCTTGCGACAGGTCGCTACGAGGACCTTCTTGGCGTAGTAGAGCCTGTGTCCGAAGCTAATCATCCCGATCCTGATGCACTGTTCCTACGGTCCAAAGCGTACTTTGGAATGGGAGATGTACGGCTTGCCGAGCAGATCGCCGAGTATGGGCGACAGGTCTTTGCCGACGACCCGAGATTCGTTTCATTACTGGTGCTCCGCAACGCCGCCCCGGGAGCCGTGCTTCTTGATGAGCTTTCGGTCCATGAAGGCTCTGATAGTGAGCTGTACCAGCGGGCCTTACTGCATTATATCCGGACGGCAGCAGGCATCGGCGATCGGGAACGGGCGCTGCGCCTCTATGACGTCTCCGGTGGAAGCGATCCGATCGCTGTTGTGTATGATACACGGCTCAGCGATGCTGAACGACTGAGTGTGTTTATCGACCGGGGCGGGCTTGAGGACCCCTATGCGATCCGGGTCTTTCTCGAGAGTGTCGCATCCGGGGAGCAGGACGAAGCCCTGCGACGTCTGGTTGCTGATATTGACGGGCGCTTTCCGGTAGATGTTGACCGTTCGGGACGTTCGCCACTATTCGTTGAGTTTGAGGCTGGCCGCTTGTCCTTCATGCAGATTGATGAAAACACCGACGGACTCTTTAACTTTGAGCTTCGCTTTGATCCTCGCACCGGTCTTCCGACGGCAGCTGCACTGCCTCAGAGCGGGCAGACCTTCGAGTATCGCAGGTATCCCGAGGTTGGAGCGGTGCGATACGGTGCAGAACGACTGGCCATACAGCCTGGAATGCTGCGCGTAAGAGTTTTCGATGGCGCGGAATTCTGGTCCGATATTCCGCTGAACGCGGCAGCACGCTTTCCCACGAGGATTGATATTGATACGCCGGATCGGGATACCATACTCGAAACTGCGTACTTGCGAGAGACGGAGCATGACGGGCGGGTTGTTTCGGTTGAACGTCTGTTTCGGGGCCAGACGGTACTCAGGATGGATGACTCGCGACTGGACGGAACGACGGATACGGTGGTCTACTATGAATCCGGTGTGATACGACGTGTCTTGCGCGACGTCCTGGGGGACGGTTATTTTGAAGTGCTCGAGGAGTACCGCGACGGGCTTCTCAGTATAGTTGGCTTTGACAGTACTCAGGACGGCATCTATGACTATATTGAACAATATGATAACGGAGTCCTCAGAGAATGGGATATTACCTCAGACCGGAACGTCGACATTCGCGAACAGACCTTCAGTGATTCGACCCGACGCGCGGAGTTCCTGCAGTTCCTCGAAGCACCGGCGCCACGGATCGACCGTCTCTGGAGCATTCTTTCGCCGATTTTTTAAGAGCTTCGTTTCCGCAGGTCTGCTTGTGGTACTCGCAGGCTGCGGATCTTCGCAGCCGGTGCCCAGGACCATCTCCCAGAGGGAGGACGTTGTACGTGACGATCTGCGGACCCGGATCGAAAGCGACACCTCAGGACGGGCAATGCCACGGCTCCTCGGTCTGGACGAGGGCGTCCTTACATCCTCGGAGATGTCCGGTTTTCGAGCGGAGATCATCCGTTCGCTGCAGGTGGAACTTGCGGACCTGCGGGACAACGGACAGTACGAGCAGGCGATTGCACGGTGGAAGAGTCTCGCCGCCATCTACGCATGGCAAAGCGACAGCGAACCCGCGCCGGCACCCGAACAGCCTGAAATTGCCCCCGTTGATCCGCCTGAAACGCCTCGACCCGAACGCACACAGGATAACGAACCGATCCGCAGCCCGGAGATAGAAGGCCGATTCAGCGAACGCGGGAATGAGCTTTCGGGTCAGATTTCCGGACTTGATACGCTGTACGTCGAGTGGGCACAACAACTCCGACGGGACGGAAATCTGGTGGCTTCCCTGCAGGTTCTGTTGCGCACGCCCGGGTTCGGCACCCTCGAGCCTGACATCATTCTTTCGTATCTGCAGGACGCAATTGAACTGAATCACCGATTCGCGGTTGAACGTCTGACGGACGTTCTTACTCAAAATGGCTCGGAGCTTCCTGCTGAAGCGAGAGAGTTTCTTGACAACGAGTATCAGCTTTCGGACATGCTCGCCGGTACTGCGACCATCCTTGTCGATCAGGGAATCCGCATACGCGGCGGTGTCGGTATACGAGATCAGGTCATCGGCAGCGGTTTCTTTATTGACCCCCGGGGATACCTCATAACCAATTATCACGTCATTCGGAGCCAGGTCGATCCGCGTCACGACGGGTTCAGCAGACTGTTCATCCGTCTTCCGGACAATCGCAGCGTCAGAATACCTGCACGGGTGATAGGGTACGATGAAATCCTCGATATTGCACTGCTGAAGGCCGAGGTTGAGCCCGAGTATCTGTTTTCGGTGCCCGATGTGCAGGCGCTCCGCCCTGGCAGCGTCGTGTTCGCGATGGGTTCTCCGGGGGGACTTTCGAGCTCGATCAGCTCTGGAATCATTTCCGCCACCGGCCGACGCTACCTTCAGCTCGGAGACGCAATGCAGATTGATGCAGCGCTGAATCCCGGTAACTCCGGGGGGCCGGTGGTACACGGGGACGGTACGCTCGTAGGAGTCGCGTTCGCCGGAATTGCCCAGTTCGAGAATGTCAACTTCGCGGTGCCGAGCCGCTGGATACAGCACATACTGGTCGATCTGTATACGGAAGGCCAGGTCAGACACGGCTGGCTGGGTCTCGGGCTGCAGTCTGTTCGGAACGCGCTTGAAGTGGCCTACGTATTGCCCGGCTCATCGGCTGCCGAGGCGGGCATTCGTGCCGGTGACCGTATCGAGCGAATTGACGGTGTCCCGGTTCGCGATCTGGTGAGTGCCCAGGACCTGATCATGGGGCTACCGGTTGATACACTGGTTTCGCTCGAAGTGACCCGCGACGGACAGCCGCATCATACCGTGGTTTCGCTCGCAGATCGGCCGGTCAGTCCTGTCGAGTACGCGCTTGAGAGAGACCGGGAGACGGCCCTGTTTGGTACTCTGTTCGGCATGAACGTGCAGGAGCTCTCATCATCGATATGGAGAAGGGATTTTCGCATTGAACGGGTGTTTCCCGGTACCGTCGCCGACGAGACCGGACTGTCCGCACAGGATCCTTTTTCGCTTCAGGACTGGATTGTCGACACCGACAACCGGGTTGCCATCCTCCGGATCGCAATTCGTCCCCGCAGAGCAGGATTCATTACGCGCGGAATACAATTAGCAGCTTTGCTAGACCCGGATAATTTTATATAATGGAGTTATGGCACGTAAAAAAGAAACGCGAAAAAGCGACGCCGCTGCGTCTTCAGGACTTGATATGCGGGTTGTTTCGCTGCCACCTTCGTTTACCGTGGAGCGTGTCGCCTCGGTGCGAAACGATATTCTCGAAGCGTTCCAGGCTTCGTCTACGGTGTTGCTGTCGGTCTCTCAGGTTGAACGCGTAGATCTGGCAGGCATACACCTGCTGTACTCAGCAAAGCGCGAGGCTGTACGCCGTGGACATACCCTGTTGCTTTCCGGCGACGTACCGGAGGCATTGGGCTCGGCACTCGTTACCGGCGGGTTCTGTGTCGACGTACCCCGGGGAGCTCCTGAGCTGGAAGCGCTGCTGCTGGAGTTTGCGGGTAGAGACAAAGCGAAGACCGGCGATTCATCGGGAGAGGAAGATCGTGGATAATTTCAAGGACGCATTCCGGGACGAGGCATTGGAGCTCCTCAACAGGCTTGAGTCGACCCTCCTTGAGCTCGAAGCGAATCCTCAGGACACAGAGCAGATCATGAGTGTGTTCCGAACCATGCATACCATTAAGGGATCCGCCGGTATGTTCGGTTTCGATCACATCGGTGGCTTCGCTCATACTCTGGAGAGCTCGCTCGAAGAGGTCAAAGCCGGAGACGTTCCGTTCAGCAAAGAGCTCGCCGGGCTCACGCTTGCGGCACGAGATCATATTCGCGAGCTTCTTGATGCGCCGGAACCGCCTCCCGACGATCTGGCTTCATACAGTGCCATGCTGTCGGAAAAATTCCAGTCGGCGGTCGCCGATATCCGACCGGGCGGAGCTACGACGGCAGGAGCCGAGCTGACCGTGAAGGCTCGAGCCTCCGGTACAGCTCCCGCCGGGGGGGCTCTGGTTACCTACCGCATACACTTCATGCCGAAACCGGACATATATCTCAACGGTACCAACCCCATTCTGCTCCTTCAGGAGCTCTCTGAACTGGGCATGTACAGTGCGGTCCCGTATCTTGATAAAATACCGCCTCTTTCGGAAATTGACCCCGAGCGCTGCTACGTCGGATGGTTCGTGTTTCTGACCACAACTGCATCTGTAGACCAGGTGCGTGACGTTTTCATGTTTGTCGAAGACTCTGCTGAGATCGAGATACAGATCATCGAAAACCTTGAAGACGCCGTTGAAGAACACGGCTACAAGCGCATCGGACAGATCCTGTCCGAGCGCGGCGTGATTGATGCCATGATGGCAGAGCGGGCTGCGCAGGCGCAACGCCGCATCGGAGAGATCTTCGTCGACGAGGGCGTTTCCGAGGCTGATGTTCAGTCTGCATTGACAGAACAGGATCATGTGCGGCGGAGCCGGGAACGGTTCCAGAGTGAGCTCTCATCATCCAGTATCAGGGTAGGGTCGGACAAGCTCGATCATCTTGTCGACCTCGTAGGAGAACTCGTGACCTTGCAGGCACGCCTCAGCAGTACCGTTGGAAAGACCGGTGAGCCCGATGTAATCTCGATATCGGAGAATCTTGAGCGTCTCGTAGATGAACTACGAGATCGAACAATGAGCGTGCGCATGGTCCCGGTCGGTGCCACTTTCAGTCGCTTCAGACGACTTATCCGGGACCTGTCTTCGGACATGGGGAAGAGCGTGGATCTCGTAACCGAAGGTGGAGAGACTGAGCTGGATAAAACCGTTATTGAACGTCTGAACGATCCACTCGTTCATCTCGTAAGGAATGCGGTCGATCACGGAATTGAGAGCCCGGCGACCCGTGCGGAAGCAGGCAAAGCCAGGACCGCGACCGTGACGCTTGGAGCCAGGCACGTTGGTGCGACGGTTGTTATTTCGGTGAAAGATGACGGAGCAGGCATCAATACACAGCGCGTTCGTGAGAAGGCTGTTCAGCGCGGTCTCATAACCGAAGAGGAGTCGCTTCCCGATGATGCGCTCTACGATCTGCTTTTCCATCCCGGGTTTTCCACGGCTCAGGCGGTAACGGAAGTCAGCGGTCGTGGCGTCGGCATGGATGTCGTCAAGCGCCAGGTAGAGGCATTCGGCGGGTCAGTACGCGTAACAAGTACCTCTGGCGAAGGATCGGAGTTCTCGCTCGTGATACCGCTCACGCTTGCGATCATAGACGGTCTGCTGGTTCGTCTCGGTGATAATCACTATGTGTTTCCCCTTTCATCGGTCTCCGAATGTATTGAACTTCACAGCAGTCAGCGCAGTCAGCGCCGTGACAGCTATATCAGTAATCGTGGAGAAGTGCTTCCCTATGTACATCTTCGTGATGTGTTCAATGTATCGGGCGAACGGCCGGAGTATGAACAGATTGTGGTCGTGCAGTTGGCAGAAGGGCCTGTGGGCATGGTTGTCGATGCAGTACTTGGTGATCACCAGACAGTAATTAAGGATCTAGGACGGATGTTTCGGGCAGTGGAAGGGGTCTCGGGTGCGACGATCCTTGGTGACGGTAGTGTTGCGCTTGTCCTTGATCTCGCACGTCTTGGCAGGATCGCAGTCAGAAAGGAAACGAGCCACGCAGCTGTCGGTGCGATCGATGGATCATCACGATGATACATCTGACAGATCGTGATTTCCGGCGCCTGTCGGAGTTCATCGAAGGGCAGCTCGGAATACGCATGCCTCCGACGAAGAAAGTCATGCTTGAGAGTCGTCTTCACAAGAGGCTGCGTGTCCTCGGCCATGACACATACTCAGAATATCTCGATCACGTGTTCAGCGACGGAGTAGCCAGCGACGAGTTGATACACATGATCGATGCGGTAACGACGAACAAGACTGATTTCTTCCGGGAACCGGATCACTTTCGATACCTTTCCGATCGCATCCTGCCGAAGCACTTTCCGGAGAACGGGTGGGGATACAACGAGCCGATGCACGTGTGGTCTGCGGCTGCCTCAAGCGGCGAAGAGCCATACACCATTGCAATCGTTCTGGCCGAGTTTGCACGGCAGCAGAAAGGCTTTCAATTTGATGTTCTTGGCACTGATATATCGACGCGTGTACTCGATCGTGCGCGCATGGGTGTGTACCCTGTGGACCGACTGGCACCGATCAGTACAGACCTGAAGAAGCGCTATTTCCTGAAAAGTAAGGATCAGACAAAGAGCCTCGCGCGTGTGAAACCCGAGCTTCGACGCAGCGTTCGGTACCAGCGACTGAATCTCATGGACGAGGACTTCGGCTTACGGCAGAAGTTTCACGTAATCTTCTGTCGGAACGTAATAATCTATTTTGATCGCCCACGGCAGCTCAAACTCGTGGAGCATCTGCATCACTATCTTCATCCGGACGGGTACCTCATACTCGGTCACTCAGAGACTCTTGCCGGCGCGGAACTGCCGTATCGGACAGTGGCGCCGACAGTATACCAGCGTATCGATTGACCAAAACAGGAGCGTTTGCATGCCAGGACTGATCAAAGTAATGATAGTCGATGATTCTGCGGTCGTCCGGGAAACGATGAGGCAGATACTCGACGGAGATCCCGGAATTGAGGTGATCGCAACCGCTGCAGACCCGATAATTGCCGCAAAAAAACTTGAAACACTCGACCCTGACGTGCTCACCCTCGATGTGGAAATGCCACGTATGGACGGCATAACGTTTCTCCGAAAACTCATGGCCCAGAGACCGATTCCCGTGGTGATCTGTTCGAGCCAGGCCGGAGCCGGTTCAATGAATGCGCTTCGTGCTCTTGAGTACGGTGCCGTTGATATCATCGAGAAACCGAAAATGGGGACCAAGCATTTTCTTGAGGAATCAAAGGTACGGATATGCGATGCGGTGAAGGCCGCCCGGCTCGCCCGCCTGAAGAAATTGCCGACTGGTTCGGATCGCAATGAACCCCAGCCAAAGTATGACGCCGGGGTTGTTCTCGATTTACCCAAGGGCGGTAGACATACGATCGAGACTACAGAAAAAGTTGTCGTGATCGGCGCATCGACCGGCGGAACCGAAGCGCTCCGGCTGCTTCTTGAGGGGCTTCCTCTCGATGCCCCGGGTACCGTCGTCGTACAGCACATGCCCGAGCACTTCACCGCCTCCTTTGCAAAGCGTTTAAACGAGTTATGCAGGGTTACGGTGAAGGAAGCCGAACAGAATGATTCGGTTATCCGAGGTCAGGTGCTGATCGCTCCGGGTAACAAACATGTGCTGCTGAAACGTTCGGGTGCGAGATACTACGTTGACGTAAAGGACGGCCCCCTGGTCAGTCGACACAGGCCGTCCGTTGACGTCCTGTTCCGGTCTGCGGCACGGTATGCCGGTGCGAACGCGGTCGGTGTCATTATGACCGGAATGGGGGACGACGGTGCGCGGGGAATGCTCGAGATGAAGGAAGCGGGAGCCTACAATATAGGCCAGGATGAAGAAACCTGTGTGGTCTATGGAATGCCGCACGAAGCCTTCAAGCGGGGAGCGGTCGATAAGCAGCTTCCTCTTGGTGCCATTGCCGCGGGTATACTCAGGGTTGCCGGAGGAAAGTCTTAATTACTGCGTATGGCACGTATACTGCTCGTCGAAGATGAACGTCTCATCGCGGTAGATATTCGCGCTCGTCTTGAATCGGCGGGGCATACGGTCTGCGCAATTGCTGCAGATGCTGACAGCGCTCTTGAAGAAGTTATCCGTCACCGACCCGATATGGCACTCATGGATATACGGATACGCGGGCCGGTGGATGGGATCGAAGTTGCTACGAGATTTCGCGACGAGTTCGGAACCCCTGTTATATTTCTGACTGCCAGCGCCGATCCGGTAAACTTTGCTCGAGCGAAGGATGCCCGACCGCACGGATACATTCTGAAGCCATTTCAGGACCACGCGGTGGAGATCGTCATAGATATGGCGCTTGAGCGCATCCGGCTCGAGCGCGATCTTGCCGAACAGCGTGATCTTCTGTCAGCCGTTTTTGACAATCTCGACAGTCTGATTCTATCCGTAGACAGCGAAGATATAATCCGTTTTGCGAACGAACCATCCGTAGAACTGCTTGGAGGGGGCTTTTCCATTCTCGGGAAAAAATTGTCTACCGTTCTCAGCCTGACCGAGCTCGAACGAGCAGATGATGGGAGTCGTCGGGCACGCATGCTCACAACCGAAGGAACGGCTATTCCGGTCGAGCTGTTCGAGCGGGAGTTCGACAACAGAGGTGGCCGCGTCGTCGTTCTGACCGACGTGCAGAGCCGCGTTGATTACGAAAAGGCCCTGATTCTGGCGCGACAGGAGGCTCGTGCGCTGTATCGCGAACGAGCCGAGTTTCTCGGTAACATCAGGCATGAGCTTCGTACGCCATTGAACAGTATTCTGGGCATGGCAGATCTGTCGCTCAGTCTCGCCGAAGATGAAACTCAGAGGGAGTATCTGTCGATTCTGTCGTCGTCGACGAGACGCCTCGCGTCGCTTTTGCAGTCGGTACTCGATTTTTCACGCATTGAGCTGGAACTTGATACATCGAGCCACCGGGAAACCGGGGTGCGGGAGCTTGTCGAACCGGTTCTCGACTCGGTGCGTGAGGAGGCCGAACGGAAAGGCCTTGGAATGGAGCTGGTCAAGGCAGACGGCTGTCCGGACAGATTCACCGTGAACGTCTCGATACTTCAGCAGATCCTCACGCACCTTCTGTCAAACGCGGTCAAGTTCAGTGACCACGGGCTTATCCGGCTGTGTTTTTCTGTTGATGACGAAACACAGCTGCAGATCAGTGTCAGCGACACGGGACCCGGCATAGGCGAGGCGGATCGATCACGGGTCTTCGACCCCTTCGTACAGCTTGACTACGCCCTGAATCGTGATCACGGGGGCCTGGGGCTTGGACTTCCGATGTCGCGCAGGCTTGCTCGCGTTCTCGGAGGCACAGTCGAGTTTGTTGAAGGCGATTCCGCTGGCCTTACCGCTCGGGTCACGGTTCCGATTTCCTGGATCCGGAATGGTGCCGCTCCGACCATGGGCGCCGTTGAAGTGGTCATGAATCAGGATTCCAGCCGTGGGCGCGTTCATGGCGATCAGATTCCACTCAGGATCGAGGTATTTGAGCTTACCGGAACGGATTCGGGTCTCATCGATCACCTCAGAGCTGCAGGACACATAGTCTGCCCGGCGACTGATGATCTGTCCGTAGAGTCCGACCCCCGCGAGTGTGATGCTCTGATAATCGTTGCCGAAGGGTGCGACGATCTGACCGATGACCTGTTGTCACGTGCTCGTGCCCTATGCGTGTCTGCGGACAATGCTATCTACGTGCTTACGGACAAGGGAGCATCCGTATATGAGGTGGCCGGGAATGCATGTGTAAACGTTGATTCCGTGTCGGGCCTCCTGGCGACACTCGATCAGCACGAATCCGGCGCGGACGAGGGTCAGCTGTCACGAGCCTGTGGGAGGGAGCTTCGCAGTATGCTGCCGGAGTTGCGATTGATAGAACTGCGGGCCGCGGACCTTCGTGGCCGGTTGCCGGATGTTCTCGGGAATCTTCGGCGTGCACTATTCAGACTTGTGCTGGCATCAAGACGGCACGATATCGACGCGGTCAACAGGCTCACGCTTGAGCTGATCCGCGCAAGGACGGAAGGAGTATTATGAGGTACCTCTTGGCAGAAGATGACTTTGGAAGCCGGCGTCTGTTACAGGTATTGTTACAGAAGTATGGCTTGTGTGATGTTGTAATGGATGGAGCGGAGGCCGTCGAAGCGTTCCGTCTCGCATGGGAGGAGAATAATCCCTACCACGCAGTGTTTCTTGATATAATGATGCCGAATCTTGACGGGCAGCAGGCCTTGCGACAGATCCGTGCCATTGAGACCGAACTGGGTATAGATGCGCACAGCGAGGTCAAGGTCGTTATGACGACGGCACTCGAAGATCCGAAGAACGTTGTCGAAGCGTACTATCAGGGAGGGGCGACATCCTATCTTGTGAAGCCTATCGACAGACACGTGTTACATACCGAAATGGAACGTCTTGGACTGATTCAGGCACCGTGATGACGGAATGGAGTAAGAATGGCCTACGACGAGAAGCAGGTTCTGCCTGACGCGTCGACAGAAAAACCGGCTCGCATCGTAATCGTCGAAGATGAACGCATAGTCGCACTCGATATACGGGCTCACCTTAATCGCTTCGGCTACGAAGTCGTTGCCGTCTACGCATCCGGTGAAGCCATACTCGAAAACATCGAGACTGACGCACCCGATCTCGTACTTATGGACATACAGCTGCAGGGCAGTCTCGACGGTGTTGAGACTGCTGAGCGTGTTCACAGGACCTACGATATCCCGGTCATTCTACTGACAGCCTACGCCGACGACGCCACGATAGAGCGCGCCAAGCTCACACAGCCGTTCGCATATATCATAAAACCCTTCGAGGAACGCGAACTCAGGACCGCGATTGTCATCGCCTTATACCGGCACGAAATGGAGCAGAAACTCGCGGCACGCGAACAGCTTCTTGATACAACCCTGAACAGCATTACCGACGGTGTGCTGGTGTGCGATTCCGAACGGCGCATCAATTACGCGAATCCACTCGCCTGTACGATGTCCGGACGCAGCGAAGACGAAATTATTGGTGCGGTGTTCGACGACGTGTATCCGCTACAGGCGGATCAGGACGATCCTGATCATGTCTCGCGACATACCGGCGAATTCGTGCTGACGCGCCGTGACGGCTCGATGCTTCCTGTCGAGATCACCGAGACCGGGTTGTCGGATGATCGCGAGAAGGCGGGACCAAAAGGACGCGTGCTTGTACTCAGGGACTTGAGTGAGCGGCGTTCGCACGAGCAGGCAATTCGCGAGCGTGAGGATCAACTGCGGCAGGCGCAAAAAATGGAAGCTGTCGGACGCTTATCCGGAGGTATCGCACACGATTTCAATAACCTCCTGACCGTTATGCTGGGCTATTCAAAGCTGATCGTCGAAGGACTGAACAGCAGCAAAGGTATGAGTCAGGAAGAGATTCTGACTGACATCGAGGGAATACAGAAAGCGGCATACCGTTCCGTCGGTCTGACCAGGCAGCTGCTGGCCTTCAGCAGAAATCAGGTTATCGATCCCAAGACGCTCAGTATGAATACGATTATCGCCGACGTCGAGAAGATGCTGACACGTCTGCTCGACGACACGATCAGGCTGCAGGTCGTTCCCGCACCCGAGAATCCATCGGTTCTTGTCGATCAGGGGCAGATGGAGCAGGTGCTGCTAAACCTCGTTGTGAACGCCAGGGATGCTATGAGCGAAGGTGGAACCATAACAGTGTCTGTACACGGTCTGGTCCTGGACGAAGTGCGCCGCGTCACAACCGGAGAACTCAGCCCGGGAAAATGGGTTATCGTGAAAGTTCGTGATACGGGACATGGAATTCCCGAGGACGACCATACGAGGATTTTCGAGCCGTTTTATTCAACAAAATCGATAGGGAAAGGTACCGGTCTGGGTCTTGCAACCGTCTACGGTATTGTCCGACAACTCGAAGGGCATATACACGTGGACAGCCAGCCGGAGCAGGGTACTGTCTTTTCTGTCTTTCTTCCCGAATCAACAGGCGAGCGACATACCGAGGAGGAAGAGCGCACGGTTCACGTGTCGCTTACCGGTACCGAGACCGTGCTGCTGGTGGAGGATGAGACGCCGGTGCGCGATCTTGTCGCCCGGATACTACTTCAGCACGGGTACAAGGTTATTTCTGCGCAGAACGCCGGTGAGGCTCTGCTCATCAGCGAAGAAAGCGGTGCGTCGATTGACCTGCTGGTCACAGACGTGTTGATGCCGCATGTGACCGGCATCACGCTGGCTCAGCGTCTGATGGTAGCCATACCAGCCATGAAAGTGTTACTTATTACAGGGTACGCGGAGGAGTTGGCAGCGCTGAAGTCAGATGAACGCAAGCTTGGATTGCCTGTGTTACAGAAACCTTTTGAGCCCAGCGAACTTCTGCAGACAGTACGAAAGATTCTTGACAGCTGACAGGCTTACCCTGAACAGATAGATCTCCCCGGAAAAAGGTATGTATGACACGATCGCTCATTCGTAATTTCTGCATAATTGCCCATATTGACCATGGAAAGTCGACACTGGCCGACAGATTCATTCAGCGAGCCAAACTGGTAACCGATCGTGACTGGCAGGATCAGGTTCTTGATTCGATGGACATAGAGCGCGAACGCGGAATCACCATCAAGAGTCAGGCGGTTTCGCTTCCGTACGAGGCCCGGGATGGGAAGCTTTATGAGCTGAATCTCGTCGATACACCAGGGCACGTGGATTTCACCTACGAGGTGAGCCGGGCAATTTCATCCTGCGAAGGAGCTTTGCTCCTCGTCGATGCAACACAGGGTGTTGAAGCTCAGACGCTGTCAAACATGTACCTCGCGCTTGAGCATGATCTTGAGATCATTCCGGTTATCAACAAGATTGATCTGCCTGGTGCCGATATCGCCGGCGTTATACATCAGATTGAAAACGAACTCGGGATAGATGAGGACCAGATTGTGCAGGTGAGTGCGAAAGAAGGACTCGGAGTCGATGACCTTCTCGAGACGATCGTCGCGCGCATACCGCCTCCGACCGGTGACCCGGACGCACCTCTTAAATCGATCATTTTCGACAGCAACTACGACCCCTATCGCGGTGTCATAATGCATATAAGGGTGTTTGACGGTACCCTGCAGGTAAACGAGGCCATCCGCATGTGGTCCAACGAGTCCGAGTATGATGTCGAGGAACTCGGCAAGTTCCGTGTTGGTCTTGAGAAAGCGCAGAAACTGTATGCCGGGGATGTCGGGTATCTGTTCGCCGGAATCAAGAATATCTCTGATGTTCGGGTCGGTGATACCATAACCAGCAGAAAACGGCCCTGCGAGACACCGATGCCGGGATTTCGCCCGGTCAAACCGGTCGTGTTTTCGTCTATTTTTCCGGTGGACGCAAACGAGTATGAAGAGCTGATCAAGGGCATGGAAAAACTGACCTTGAACGACGCGAGTCTTACCTACGAGAAGGATAACTCGGCCGCGCTGGGTTTCGGCTTCAAGTGCGGGTTTCTCGGACTCCTGCACCTTGAGGTTGTTCAGGAGCGACTCGAACGTGAGTTTGACCTCAATATCGTTCTGACTGCACCGAGTGTCCGGTATCGGCTTAAGCTCAAGAACGGCACTGATATCATGGTCGAAAGCCCACACGATTTTCCCGACCCTGGAACGATCGATGCAGCTTGGGAGCCGTACATCAAGGCTTCGATCATGACCCCGACGGTCTACCTGGGCAACGTGATGAGTCTTTGTGTCGAGAAACGCGGCATACAGACCGGGATGCATTATCTCGATGAACGGCGCGTTGAGATCACCTACGAGATGCCTCTTGCCGAAGTTCTCTACGATTTTTACGACAAACTCAAGTCATGCAGCCGTGGGTATGCAAGTTTCGACTATGACCTCGCAGACTACAGGGAAACACAGCTCGCCAAGCTCGACATTCTGGTAAACGGAAAGCCGGTCGACGCCTTGAGTCAGCTTCTATATCGGGAGCACGCAGCGTCCCGGGGTCGTATCATCTGTCGAAAGCTCAGGGACGAGATTCCACGCCATCAGTTCAAGATTCCCATACAGGGAGCGATCGGTGGTACCATCGTAGCGCGGGAGACGATTCCGGCCTTGCGGAAGGACGTCACGGCCAAGTGTTACGGAGGAGATATTACCCGTAAGCGAAAGCTCCTCGAAAAGCAGAAAGAAGGCAAGAAGCGCATGAAAATGGTCGGTAACGTAGAACTGCCCCAGAGTGCGTTTCTCTCAGCGCTCAAGGGCGAAGAGAGCTGAGACACTGCTGAATGTACCTGGTATAGCTTTCAAGTCGGTGCAGGATACGCCTTCGACTGTTTTCGCTTTCAGGGAGCCGGCCACCGCTGGAGTCCGGGAAATCAACCCAGGTATAGTCGACAAGCTCGAGCTCCGGATCTGGGCAGTCCGGTCTCTGTGCACGCTCGAGCAACGATAATTCATCTCTGATAAAACCCTGTACACGCGAAATCCAGTGTTCGGTATCACCGTAGTCTCGATGCATCCGTTCGACGGTTTCCGACATGCTCAACGCATCGACACTCGGGTTCGTTACAATATCAGCAAAGAACTCAGGGGTGATCACCGGCACATCTATGTCGGGACCCATGCGAGGAAGCGTGTAAGCCCGTCCTGGTGGAAGTACCTGCGCGAGGTACGTTGCGTAGGATGACAGGACGGAATCACTCTGGTACGGGCGCCCATCGTCTGTGTTTCCTCGAAACAGAGGTCTGCTCATGGCGAGCTCGTACAGGATGTCCGGTTCAAGGCGACCGGAACGGATCAGCGAAAGTTGTGCCGACAATGCGTGACGTGCGTGAGGTTTACCCGGAATGTACGAGAAGTCGTAGCCTGCAAGGACCACAGTCCCCTCGGTGAGGCGTGAGGCGAGCGCACACGCTGTTATTCCCACCGAGCCGAGCCCCGGAAGATGCGACCCACGGTCATACAGCGTGGAGATCCGGTCGAACAGACGGATGTCGGCAAAGCGGGTAGCAAACGTGAACTTCTGATCAGCGGGCCATAATCGGACTATGTCAGGATGGCAGGTAAGGTCGTGTACGAGCATGCTTTCGCGACCGATTCGCGGGTGAAAGTGCCCGGTATTGATTGACTGGGATTCGACCGCGACGACAAGGTCGGGAAGCAGACCGTGACCTGTCAGCGGGCCGAGTGCCGTATCAACGGCGACGAGGCGGAATTGACGCCGGTAGCGCTTGAGCAGATCGATATGCTGCTCGAGGCTTTCGCCTGCTGCGACAACGACGACGGGCTGGGCGTCGAAGATGGCAGCGCCCGGAAGCGGAACCGGCGAATGGAGCATGGTACGAAAAACATGTCGGCACCATTTTCGTCCGAAGTGTATGAGAGTCGCCCTGTTGCGTGCTCGTTCGGCAATGAGCCTGTTGACTGTTCTCTCGACCTGTCTGTAGTGATCGGTCCCGAGCGAAAGGCCACTGCCGAAACTCACCAGTTCACAGCGCCGTATCGAGAAGGGAAGGTCCTGTACGATCCTCCGGGCGGTTTCTACGGGTTCTGAGCTCGTTGAGAAGCGGATGTTCTGTGCTTCCCCTGCCCGAACCTCCCGGGACAGTTGTGCCAGTACGTCCGACTGCTCTATGCAGGTTAGCGATGACGATGCCGGCAGCCGCGACTGGAAGAGATGCAGCCCGTAGAACATCAGCGGGGAGGCAACGATATAAAGCGTATTTTCGCGAACGGGAAACGAGCGCGCGCGGCGGTCCGCCGCGTCGCGAGGTCGCTTCGGGTGGGTCAGGTAGCGGCGACCGAGGCGAACGGTCACTCCATCATCAGTCTGAACCAGCTGAAGACCATCTGAGCTCGACCCGCTCATTTCCGTGTCAGGGACCGATGAACAGCCGCTGAAAGGTCTGGTTGAAGTTGTCTTCGATGTGTGCGGGATCGAGCAGCATACGCTCAAACGAGCCTGCCTGGAGCTGCTGGAAGTAAAACGGCATGAACTCGCCGATTTCGTCGAGATCTACGCTGTCGAGTTCTCTCTGTTCCACTAATCGAAGGACAACGAGGTCATCGTTCAGCAGAATGGGATCAGAAACCTCATCCTGCTGCAGACTGAAAGCGGTTCTCAGAAAACCTTCGTCTGACATGGCACCAGGTAGTCGGCCCCCTCCGGCCAGCTCGAGCTGGGGAAGGAAGGGAAGCGAACCAAAGTTCAGGGGGAAAAAGTTTGTTTCCTGAACACGAGCAGCCACCGTCTGTGCCGCTTCTTCGAATGAGAGTCCGTCGCGCGTCAGGGCGACAAGGCGTTCTGCTTCGTCGAAGAAAAAGTCTTCGATCACCGCTCGTTCGAACTGCTCAATGTATGCCCGGAGGTCTGCGATCACGTCGTCATCCGACAGATCGGCCGGTTCACCGGCGCGATCAACGCGAAAGACTGCGAGACCGTCCTGGGTATCAATGATACCGGAAACATCACCGGTGTCTGCAGAAAACAGGGCCTCGACATCGCTCTGACTGAGGATGAGCTGTTCGAGTTCATAACTGTAGAGTGAGCCCCGGCGGCCTCCGTCCTGCGCGTAGCGATCGAGCGAAAACTCCCGCGCAAGCTCCTCAAACGAAGCTTCCTCATCAACGTACTGTCGACGGATCTCTTCGAGAGCAGTTTGATCCACACCTATCGTAATGCTCGACACTTCCACTGTCCGGAACAGATCCGCGTTCGTGTCTGCAAAACTGCGTACGTTTTCGGCGGGAAAGGCGTCAAACCCGAATCGGGCGACATCGAAACGACGTTCAAGTCGCGCCTGATCGGCGAAGAACCGTGCTTCTTCGGTGCTGTACACGAAACCCTGCAGAACGTCACGAAGGAACTCGTCGTATATGAGCTGTTCTTCGATAGTCTGTCGAAGACTCAGGATTTCGGTCTGTGGTGTCCGGTCCAATGCAGCGCTGCTGAACCGCCCGTCCTCAAGGAAACGCGGGAGCATGGCCAGCTGTTCGGTCACACGGTTGCGCGAAACGGACATACCGCCACGGCGCGACTCCATAAGGACGGCCATGTGGAGTATGGTGCGCTCGAATGCCTGCCTGTATACCTGATACTGGTACTGCAGACTCTGCCGATCGCCCCCGAACTGCGTAGCCATCTGCTGGTCGGCATCGCGCAGAGCCTGCTGAAAGAAACTGCCGGGTGCGAACTCGATAGCTTCGCCACGATATCTGCCGAAGACGGGATACTCGCCCGGTGAGGCAAACTGTCCAAGGAGGGGGCCTCCGATGAACGATACAACGATGATTACGAGGATTATTACGCTGAATACGTAGAGCCCTGGTCTTGATGTCCAGTTGGAGGTTTTCGGAGCGATGGTTTTGGCCCCGTTATTTGACTGATCTGATTTCTTTGCGGGCATGCACGGATTCCTTTTTATTCGGATTATCGGTCATCTGGTCGTTTCCTGCGAAGCGTGCCGGTTCCTGTAAGCAGGCTCCGGTGCGACGGAGGTTGTACAGGCTACAATGGCCCCGTGGTAATTGTCAATTTATCCTTACTGTTCGCGACTCTGGTGTTGAGTACGAGTTAAATATCGCTGTTTGAACGAGATACGCGGAATGAGCCGAAAAAGCTGATTTCGGCGACCTGCAAAGCGCATTCACAGGTCGTGTAAGGAATTAGATCGGGACGAACACCAGAGTGGTGAACAGTAAAAAAGGATCGGGCTGGGCGGATTCGAACCGCCGGCCTCTCGGCCCCGAACCGAGCGCGCTAGCCACTGCGCTACAGCCCGAAAAAAAACTGCCCCGCGTGAGCGGGGCGTGGAGCGGGAGCGACGGGATTTGAACCCGCGACCTCCGGCTTGACAGGCCGGCGTGGTAACCATCTCCACCACACCCCCAAACTGAACGAGTCCGTAAAATAGCTGATGTCGTGATTCATGTCAAGCACTCCCGCATCAGACGTCGTCACTCGCGTCGTGGAGAAAACCTGACTGACCCGTGCTCATACTCGGGAGGAATCAGCCGACAATTACCAAGAGAACAGCCGTAGAAACCGGGCACAAAAGCGAAAGGACCGTTCATGCTGCGAGACAACATCATCAACTACCGCTTGAGATTCGTCATTGGCATCATTGTGGCCATGGGCCTGGTTGCTGCATTCGGTGCCGGTGCCGACACACCGTGGATCGAACACCGCCTCGCGCAGGGCGAAACCATTTACGGGATTGCCCGGAGGTATGGTGTCCCGGCTCAGTCTGTGCTCTCGTTTAACGACATCTCCGATCCTACACGGCTCGCACCCGGCAGAGTCATACGAATTCCGGGGGTTCTTACGGTTACACGGGGGCAGACGCTCTACGGTATCGCCCGCCAGTACGGTCTCAGCGTTACCGAGCTGCGGTCGGTCAATGATCTTTCTCCGGAATACGTGCTTCGGATCGGCGACCGTCTTCGCGTACCGGCCGATTTCGGAAGTGCTCCGCCGGTCACAGTCGCGCGCGAAGACACTGGTGAACGCGGTGAGCAGGAGGACTCGGGGTCAGTCGCTGAAGAAACGACTTCTCCAGATGACCGGCCGTCCCAGGACTCGTCCACTGAACCGACGACCGCAGATTCGACGGTGCCGCGCGAAGACGAGTCCGACTCCCGGCAGCAGAACGGTGCAAACGCACCTGTGTGGCCACATACCGGTGCACGCAGCGAGCGGGGCGGACGGGTGCCGGGTGTCAGTATAGATGCAGAAATCGGTGATTCGGTGTATGCCGTCGCATCGGGGACAGTCACGTATGTCGGACCCTATGCCACATTCGGTCGCGTCGTGATCGTACAGGCAGCGAATGGCTACGCCTTTGTCTATGGGGGACACGGGAATGTGGTGGTTTCGCCGGGCGACAGGGTGGTTCCGGGAACGCTTCTCGGCAGCGTCGGTAACACCGGTCAGGTGTCCACCGTGTATTTCAGCGTATGGCGTGGCGACAATCCGGTAAATCCGGCGGACGCTCCGCGCTTATAAACAACGACAAGGTGGTGGGGGATGTATGAAGGATCTTGATCTCGGGTTGGATACAGAACTGCACGAGATGAAGCACTTACAGGGGTCTGAACCGGGTAGTGACTCTGATCCGCTTGCGATATATCTCAGACAGATTGCCTCCTATCCGCTTCTGAGTGCGGAACAGGAGCGCAGTATCGGTCAGCACATCGTGGAGCTGAGAAAAGAGCTTTCGACGGCTCGAAAGAAGGCAAAACAGAAAGAGAACTGCGCCGATTTAAAACTACGCGTAACCGAGCTCGAGGATCAGCTGAGTCGTGCGAAGAATCACATGGTCAGTGCAAATCTCAGACTTGTCGTCTCTATTGCGAAACGTTATCAGAACCGGGGTCTCACGCTTCTCGATCTGATCGATGAAGGGAATATTGGACTGATCGAGGCCGTTGAGCGATTCGATTACACACGAGGATTCAGGTTTTCTACCTACGGCACCTGGTGGATCAGGCAGGCGATCATAAAGTCGCTCGCCGATAAGGGTCGGGTGATTCGAATTCCCGTCCACATGCTCAATACGATTCGCAAGTGTTATTACGTTGCCAAAACCCTCACGCAGGAGCTCGGTCGCGATCCGAGCCATGAAGAGCTGTCCGATTATCTTCATCTACCTCCAGAGAAGATTCGTGATCTCATGAACCTCTCGCAGGAGGCAACGAGTCTTGATACGACTGTTGATGATGAGCATGTAACGCGACTCGGAGATCTGATCGAGGACGAGTCGAGCGGGGAACCCTTTGAGACTGCGTTTCAGCTTGCGTTGCAGGAAACGCTCATGAAGGTGCTTGAGAATCTCAGCGAGCGGGAAATGCGAATCATACAGCTTCGATTCGGACTCGCAGGCGAGGGACCGTTTACCCTCGAGGAGACGGGCAAGTTCCTCGGGATTACCCGCGAACGGGTACGACAGATACAGGAAAAGGCGCTCGAGAAACTTCGCGATTATTCGAGTATCCGATCCTTTCACGAAGAGATGTAGGCTCAGATACCGGGAAAGGGCGTTCCGGTTTTTCTTTCGTACAACGCGCAGGACGTCATGGTGTCTGACTCGAAGGTGAAATAGCCTGCTACTTCGCGGCCGGCGAGAACTTCGGGGAGCCAGTATCTGTCATCCTGCCACATGGCATCATACGGAATAGCTTCAAGCGGGCTCCAGAACGGCACGGCTTCGTCGGTCTCGGTCAGCGTTCCCGTCCAGCGTGAGGCAAGGAAGACCTCGCAGCGAAGTCCGTAGCCGTCGGCAAACGCGAACGAGAGCGTTGCGACGGATTGCAGATCGATCGGAGTGACCCCGACTTCTTCCTGTGTTTCCCGAACAGCGGCCTCGTACGCGGTTTCTCCGCCTTCAATGCGGCCGCCGGGACCGTTGATCTTGCCGCTTCCAAGCCCACGTTTCTTGTGGATGAGCAGGACGCGACCGGCGTCAATTACGAAGCACAGTACGGCCTCATCGCTTGGGATCCAGTGTTTCCAGTCTGTCGGTATCATGGCATAATCCTCGGTAAATGGATGCTCCGGAGTTACTCGCGACCATACTTGCGAATCGGAATGCCTGTATACAGCAGGGTGACAGGCCGTCCAGGGTGTTCCTGAGTCGCGATCAGTACCGGACGGTCCGACAATGGCACGCCGGTCTCGGGACGCTCACCGAACCTTCGGTGGATTACGTCGGTGAGTATTGCATACTCGGGCTCGATGTCTACGATGATCCGGAAGGCTCATTGAGGGTCGAGTAGTTGCTGGTACAGATCAAGATCGAGGGCGAGCACCTTCCCGTGCGTCTGCAGGATCTCCTGAAGCGCCATTTCCGGATTGAAGCGAGTGGCCATACCGTCGGCCTGTAGTGCCGAAACGAATGCGCTGTGTGCGTGCCGTGAACCCTGAAGCTGTCGCTCGACAAATGACCGTTTGACCCTCGGACCAAAGCAGCTTTTCGCGTGAGTGACGTCGACGCAGCGTTTTGCGTGTTCGATAGCGTCTGCGAGATCACCAATCTCGTCCACGAGACCGTGACTGAGTGCTTCCTCGCCACTGTAGACACGGCCTCCGGCGATTTCCCTGACTCTCATGGGATCTATGCTGCGACCGTCTGAAACGATGCGTATGAAGCGCTGATAGGTCCGTTCGATCTGCTGTTCGATTTCGTTTCTCTCTCGTGCAGAAAGCTTGCGGAGCGCTGAGCCGAAGTCGGCAAAGTCGCCGGCTTTGACGACGTCGGCGGTGACTCCCTGTTTGCGCAGAAAATCACGTATGTAGAAATAGAGGCTCACGACACCGATGCTTCCGGTTACGGTCGTTTTGTGGGCGAAAATCTTGTTCGCTGCACTCGCGATCCAGTATCCGCCACTGGCAGCAACCGGCCCCATGGAAACAATGACAGGCATCTTCTCGGCAGTCCGGACGACCTCTGCCCGTATTACCTCCGAAGCGGCCGCAGACCCGCCGGGTGAGTTGATCCGCAGAATGAGCGCTTTGGCGCGGCTCTTGCGGATTTCGGCGATCTTTCCGGCAAACCACTGCCCGGAAATGTTCTGTCCGGTTATGAGACCCCGCTTGTTTTCTGTTCCGTCGACGATTGCACCTTCAAGAAACAGGACCGGTATCTTCACGCGTCCACGATCGATGCGTCCGCGGAGTTTCTTCTTCTTCGCCTTTCGGTCTTTCTGCTGCTGAAGTTCGTCGCGATAGGAGACAATATCGGTTACGTGGGTGATCCATCCATGATCAACTCCCTCGTCGGGGGTAAAAAAGCGACCCTGCATGAGTTCTTCGATCTCCGTTTCCGTCACAAGCAGATCGCTGCTGACTGCAGTGGTAAAACGGTTCAGCGCTGTCTGGAGAAATCGTTCAGTCTGTTGCCGCTCGAACTGATTCACATGGTCTTCGGTGAACATGTCGGCGGCACTCTTATAATGTTCTCTCCGGAATACTTCGACGGAAACAGAGTGTTTTGACAGCGTCTTCTTGAAGTACAGATAGTTTCGGCTGATTCCAAGAAAGCTGATACTACCCTCTGGATGAATGAGTCGTGTCCGGCACGCCGAGGCGAGAAACATGTCCTCAAACTGGTAGTCTTCAGCGTAATACACGAGCTCTTTACCGGCTTCACGAAGGCGTACCAGGGCCCGGCGAATGGCTTCGAGTCCTGCCGGAAGACGGCTTGAAAAACCTGTATCCCGCACAATTACCACGCGTTGTATGCGACTGCTGTGTTGGATCTGATCGCATCTTTCCAGAAACCTGTCCAGTTGAAACACCGGTGTACTATTCGCCGCTGAAAGGCCTTTCACCTGCGATGATGTCTCCCGGTATGAACCTGAAAGTGTCAACTCGACGTATTTCATCTGATCTGCTCCATCTGTTCCTTACTGATCGGGTCGCTGTGAACGCCTTCGTCTGAACATGCTATACGAATCTCGTATCGAGCGGAAGGTAAAGACCTCGGGGACGGGATCATCTCCTCCCGCAAAGAAGAGTCCCTGGCATCGTCCGATACGTGCGAGAGTCAGGATGGTTCCCTTCACGACGCCGTGGTGGAGTAAGGCCTGTTTACCGTACTCGCTGCAGGTCGGATGGTACAGGCAGCTGCCACGGGTCCAGGGGCTTATTACCTGTTGATACACATGAATCGGCAGTGCTGCGAGTGTCCTGATGAAACGGCGTGAGCGTGTTATAGATTCCATACCTTGACTAATGTAGCGTATTTTGCAAGATACCATCACGAAAAGGAAGTCTATGGGAACCAAGAGTCTGGTAATTGTTGAGTCACCGACAAAAGCTCGTACGATACGACGTTTTCTGCCGAAGGACTATATTGTAGAGGCCAGTATTGGCCATGTCCGGGATCTTCCGCAGACGGCAGGAGATGTACCGAAGAAATACAAGGGCGAGTCGTGGGCCCGCCTCGGTATCGATGTAGACTCCGATTATAAGCCTCTCTACATTACCCCCAAGGGTAAGGCCAAGATCGTTACCGAGCTGCGCAAACAACTGAAGGAATGCGATGCCCTGTATCTCGCGACGGACGAAGACCGGGAGGGTGAAAGCATTTCGTGGCATCTCGTCGAACTGCTCAAGCCCAAGGTTCCCGTCCGGAGAATGGTCTTTCACGAAATCACAAAAAAGGCCATTACCCATGCACTCGAGAATCCCCGGGAAATCGATCAGAATCTCGTGCGCGCCCAGGAAACACGACGTATTCTCGATCGGCTTTACGGTTTTACGCTATCGCCACTGATCTGGAAGAAGATAGCCTATGGTCTCAGCGCAGGGCGCGTACAGAGTCCCGGCCTTCGTATGATCGTGGAACGCGAACGTGAGCGACTGCGCTTTCGTAAGGCCGAGTACTGGGATCTGAAGGCAACGCTTCATCGACCGGAGGACGGAACCGAGGCATCCTTTGAGGCTCGTCTCGACACCGTTGGAGGCAGCAAGGTTGCCGGGGGCAAGGACTTCGACCCGGAGACGGGAGGCCTGCGTGAAGGGAGTTCGGCTGTCGTGCTGCCGGAAGCACGAGCCGATGAGCTGCGCACTGCGTTTCTCAACGAGCCGTGGTCGGTCCTTTCGGTGCAGGAGCGCGAGACGAAGTCCCGTCCGGCTCCGCCTTTTATTACCTCGACCCTGCAGCAGGAAGGAAACCGGAAACTTCGCATGAGCGCCAGGGACACGATGCGTACCGCACAAAAACTGTACGAAGAAGGACTCATAACCTATATGCGTACAGATAGTCCGGCGTTGAGCTCTGAGGCTGTTGAGGGGGCCCGTAAGAGCATCTGTGAGCTATATGGGAACGAATACCAGCATCCGGAGCCTCGCGTGTATACAAGCCGGTCACGCGACGCACAGGAGGCTCACGAAGCGATCCGCCCCGCTGGTACCGATTTTGTGCACCCGAAGGACAGTGGGCTCAGCGGTAAGGAGCTTGCGCTGTACGAACTTATCTGGAAGCGGACACTCGCGAGTCAGATGACCGATGCGAAAAAGAGTCAGGTCAGCGCGCGGATACGGGTCAGCGACGCGGAGTTTGCAGCGAGTGGGGTGAGGATACTCTTTCCCGGTTTCCTCCGTGTGTACGTGGAAGGTAAGGACGACCCGGATGCGGCGCTCGATGATCGCGAAGTATTTCTTCCTGAGCTCACCGAGGGGATGCCCCTGGCGCTGGACGACCTGGACCTCGACCGGCATGAGACGAAAGCTCCTGCGCGGTATACCGAAGCGAGTCTGGTGCAGCGGCTTGAACGCGAGGGTATCGGTAGACCGAGTACCTACGCGTCAATTATCAACACGCTCTTTGAGCGGGGGTACGTGCGACGACAGGGAGGGGCTCTGGTGCCGACCTTTACCGGGTTTGCGGTCATTCAGCTCCTTGAACGCTATTTTACGCCCCTGGTCGAGTACAAGTTCACGTCCGAAATGGAAGAGTCTCTCGACGAAATCGCCGTCGGTAACAGGGACAGCCTTGCATACCTGAAAGGTTTTTATGAGGGTGGTCAGGGGCTGCGCGAACAGGTCGAGGTGCAGGACAAGAAAATCGAGCCGGAACGGTCACGCTCCGTTGAGCTGAGTATTCTCGGAGATGATACGGTGGTGAAAGTCGGCCGCTACGGACCGTATCTTGTGCATCAGCCGGAAGACGGCAGCGATGAGGTTCACGCCTCGATACCGGAGGATTATGCTCCGGCGGATCTGGACGCCGAAACCATACAGGAGCTCATAGAGATACAGAAAGAAGGTCCAAAGCCTATTGGGGTGGACCCGCAGACACAGGAGCCGATCTTCTGCCTGACCGGTCGCTACGGCCCGTACGTACAGCTCGGCGAGAAAACCGAAGAGAATCCAAAACCGAAGCGGGCGAGTCTTCCGAAGGAGCTTCCGGCAAAAGAAGTTACGATTGATGTGGCGCTTCGTCTTCTGAGTCTGCCCCGTACGCTTGGCGTGCACCCCGAAACGGGGAAGGAGATACTTGCCAATAACGGTAGATTTGGTCCCTACGTTATGCACGATGGTGATTTCCGGAGTCTAAAGAAGGATGATGACGTATATACCGTCGAACTTCCCCGGGCGCTTGAACTTCTGGCGGAAGAAAAGAAAGGCCGGGGCGGGGCGAAGATCCTCAAGGACTTCGGTAAGGACGAGAAGACCGGCAAGAAACTCGTGGTCTACGACGGCAAATACGGTCCTTATCTGAAGGCGGGGAGTAAGAATCTGAGTCTTCCCGATGAACTCAAAGACGCGGAGAAGCTTTCGTCCATGACCCTTGAGCAGGCACGGGAACTCGTGGAACAGTCGCTATCGAAGAAGAAATAGCGGGATCCTAGAGACTCTGTATTGCCTCGAGTGTCCCCGCAGGTTTACAGGACGGATCGCCACGGTGGTAGCCCCTCCAGAGTCCCGTGAGCACCGATCCTGGACCGGTCTCGAGCAGACGATCGAAGCCGGTGCTGAGTATCGTCTCTTCTTCTGCGACCCATTCTACGGTTGATACAATCTGTTGTGCGCACAGCTTCTGTGCTTCCGCTCCACTGGTGATCTGCCGGCCTGTGACATTTGCGTAGACCGGGATTTTCGGATCACCGAACGGTACCCCGGCGAGTTCGGCCTCGAACTCGCGGCGCGCGTCTTCGAGAAGCGGGCTGTGGAAGGGTCCCGAAACCTTCAATCGCACGACACGTCGTGCGCCTGCGTGAGTAAACGCATTTTCTGCAGCTTCAAGCCCGGCCCCTGTTCCGGCTATAACCAGCTGCGAGGGCGATGAATGGTTCGCAAGAAACGCTCCTTTCTCGGCAAGAACGTCAAGAACCGCGGAAGCGCTTTCCCTGCTGAGTCCAAGCACGGCGATCAGTCCAGCAGCGCCGGAATCATCATCGTTTTGCCGCGAGTATTTCTCCATGAGTTCCCCGCGTCGTTTCACCAGGTGCAGGTAGTCGTGCGTGCTGAGCACGCCGGCGGCATGAAGCGCCGGGTACTCACCCAGGCTGAATCCTGCGACTCCGTCGGGTCGAACTCCGTGCTCCTCGCAGACGATAGCTGCGGCTGTGTCGGCAACAGCCATGGCAATCTGCGTATAATCGGTCCGATTCAGTTCTGATTCATCAGCTTCAAACATGAGCCGGGCAACATCGATTTTGCAGACGTCTGTGGCTGTCTCGAAAAGTTCGCGAACGGCAGCGCTGTAATCGTACAGATCACGGGCCATCCCCGAGAACTGGGCCCCTTGTCCCGGGAAAAAAAAGCAGGTTTTCATGCGACCTCCTGTTCTGAAACCTTGCTGAGTACAGGCCTGCTGTCGTGAGACCGGTACACACAAAAAACCCCGACCTGAAAGTCGGGGTTTTTATTTACTGAAGCTCCCCCGGCAAGACTCGAACTTGCGACCCAATGATTAACAGTCATTTGCTCTACCAGCTGAGCTACAGGGGAATGTGAATTGTCCGCGAAATGTACCTGACCGCGGTTAAACTGTCAAGTATATTTGAGCGCGAGGACCCGTGAGGCGAGGTGGCTCAGCAGCAGACCTCGCTCCTCTGGATCCATGCTGTGAAACGAAAGCCTGAGATCGGCACCGGCAGAGACTACCTTGCACGGGGGGTGCAAGGTTTCATCTCCGATGCGCAGACCGGCGTGATCGATAAGCGTGCCTGCTTCGAGACCACGGAGTTGATCTGTATTGAACGGCTCGAATCGAAGACCGTCTCCCGAGATATCTCGTACTGTGCCGGTAACAAGTGAATAATTAAAGGGATGACTGAACACGAAGATCATGCGATCGCCTTCATCCGGTGCATAGCGCTGGTTGGTCCGGTGGTCCTCGATTTTCTTGTAGCGCTGAACGATTGCCTTCAATTTGTCGCGTTGAGCCGAATCGTGCAGGGAATCTTCTACAATGCCGTTGACACCGAGGTGCTGGGCTTTTGCCGCTTCATCGCTGTCGAATTTCGGTGGTGTCAGAAGGATAAAAATCGTACTGCGGCGTTCCCGGTGATTACGGAGAAAAATAAGGAACGGCTTCCAGTGGCGGGGGTAGTCCCGGGCACTGAACAGAACGATTTCCGGGTCGATTTCGACGATGTTATCCATCGCTTTTAGAGGATTCTCGTAGTGAATGACGGCAACGCCCTGTGGCCCGATGTGATGATCCACGGTTTCTTTCAGGGACTGACGTTCTGTCACGAGCAGTGCTTTCACAGTTTTATGTCTCCCGCTATCTATATGGCACCGAGGTTTTCAACGAAGTAGTCATAGATCACCCACACGTCATTGCGACGTTCGAGTCTATACGTGTACTCCTTGATTTCGGTAAAGGTGGGGAAGGCAAATCGCTGCTCCGTGATTACCGTGGCGTGAGTTCGGGTGAACCGTGTTTCAACGACTTCAAACTCGGTTGGTGTGAGCACTATGTCTTCATCGATGCGATCAGCTCGTAGAGCGCGGCGGAATTCCTCCACTTCCTGTCGCTGTTCTTCCTCGCTCAGGAGCCGAAAACTGCGGTCTCTGACGGGATTGCGACGGAGAATACTCTCAAGGTCCATGTACAGGAATACCCTGTTCCAGTCCGAGCGCATCCGCGCCTCAATGGTCCCTCGAACAACCTCGTCCGGCGGCAGGGCTTCGCGAACGAGTATCTCCTGGGTATCCGCGGCGATGCGGGAGGCGATTTCCGGTATGCCCTCGGGTGAGGGGCGTATTGTGAGCGTCAGCCGGTTACTGCTGACCGGCGTACTTTCCGGCCGCGACCAGAGCTCGGGGTAGAGTCGGCCGGTTACCACGAACGTGCCGGCACCGGGTATATCCACGTAATCCATCAGATCCTCAACGAAGCTGAGTTCTTCACCAGGTTCAAGGACAACGTCCCGAAAGAATACCGCTTGATCGGCGCCCCGCCGCGTGGTAAATTGCGCGCTACGCGGAATTGCAGTGTTAGTGAGAGTTCTGACGTCGAAGTCAACGGTGAACAGACGTCTGTCGGCCAGTCTGAATCGACGTGGTTGGGAATCGGGATTTGAAACGGTCACCCGGATCTCAACCGCTTCATCCGGAAAAAAGATCCGCCGGTTTGCAAATTGTATGGTCACATCCAGCGCATGTATCATGCCAGTGGCAAACATGAGCAGGAGTGCCAGAAAAAATAAATGACGCTTCACGTGTATACTCCCATCGCTATCTCTCTTGCATTTTCGGCGTTGAACCATGAATACCTTATTATCTGACAGCTTAACACATGCACTGAGCGGCTATAAGCCGGTCAGAGACCTCATTTTCGCCTGTAAAAGCGGCGCATGGCCGGTCGACGTCCGCGGATCGGTCCCCGGCCTTACGACATTCCTTCTCGATCAAGTAGTCCGTGCAACGGGACGACCTCTTCTCGTCGTAATGCCGACTGAGCAGGAGGCTACAATGCTCGCTGCGGACTTTGAAAGACTCGGACACGAGGTTCCGGTATTCGAGTCCTGGAATGTAGTGCCGTATCAGGATGTACCGGAGAATTCGCACGCGTACGGTGTTCGGAGCAGTCTTTTACATCACCTGACCCGTGGACGGAGTCCTCTGGTACTCACCGGGCTTCGAGCGGCGCTCTCACCGCTTCCGCCGCCGGAAACATTGTCCGGCAGCTCGCTTGTGCTTAAGGTCGGCGATGAGATTGATCCCGTTCGAATATCCGAGATGCTCGTCTCGTTCGGGTACCAGCGCGTTCCGACTGCGTCTGTCCGTGGCGAGTATTCGCTCAGGGGAGAAGTTCTTGATGTCATGCTCCCCGCCGGTGAACATGGCATCAGGGTTGTGTTCTCCTTCGATGAAGTGGAACAGCTGCGCTTCTATGATCCAGGAAGCCAGTCGACGGTATCTGAAACCGATGAAATCGAACTGCATCCCCTTCGCGAGCTTGTGTGGAGCGATGACATTCTCGACACGCTTGAGAAACGCATGCGTGAACTGCCGGAACTTGAGCGCTATCGTGAACAGGTGATCTCCGATCTTCGCGAGTACGGGAAGCGGAATGACGAGTATCTGTTTTATCCGCTGGCTTTTGAGAAGACGGCAGTGCTCCGCGATTATATGCCCGAAAACACCGTGACCTGTATGGTTGAATATGAGCGTCTGGCGAATTCCGCGAAGGCACTTCTTGAAGAACATGAAACCCTGTATCGGAGCGAGAAGGTCCGACGGGCAGCCCCCCGACCTGCGACGCAGGTCGGACCGTTTGAACGGTATCAGAAAGGGCCCCAACTACGGTTGATCGCTCTCGATGACACCTCTGATTCCGTACCTGTACGAATACAGAGCGATCCGGCACGAAGCTTTTTCGGAAACATAGACTTTCTGAAAGATGAGCTGTCCTCGCACCTCGAGGCAGGCTATCGGATATTCGTCTGCGCAGGAACCGAGCAGCAGGCCTCACGTATCGAACACCTGCTGCGTGGTTACGACGTTAATGTACTTGCCGAATCGGTGAGTGCCGGGTTTACCCTGCCTGAGCTCAAGCTCATGGTCATCGAAGAAGAGGAGATTTTTGGACGCAGGCGCCGGGCACCGAACTCGGTAAAGACGGCCCCGGGGAAAGCCCTTGACAGTTTCGTTGAACTCAATCCCGGCGACTACATTGTCCACGTAAACTACGGAATAGGTCGTTTCTGCGGCATACAACGCATAAGCGCCGGTGACAAGGAGCGCGACTATATTCACCTTGAGTTCGGAGGTGAAGAGTTCGTTTACATCCCGATTGAACAGGTCAACCTGATTCAGCGCTACATCGGAAGCGGGGAGAGTCCTCCGCGGCTTGACCGCATCGGTGGTCAAAGCTGGCAGAATCGCAAGTCGAAGGTACAGAAGAGTGTCGAAGACCTTGCCGAGCGCCTTATTGTGCTCTACGGCCGGCGACAGCGTGCCCGTGGTTTTTCGTTCCCCACGGATACCGAGTGGCAGACCGCCTTCGAAGCCGGATTTCCGTACGAGGAGACTGAAGATCAACTCATCTGTATTGAGGATGTGAAGTCCGACATGGAGAAGCCGACTCCCATGGACAGGCTGATCTGTGGAGATGTGGGCTACGGAAAAACCGAGGTCGCCATGCGCGCTGCGTTCAAAGCGATCAGCGCCGGCAAGCAGGTCGCATTTCTTGCGCCGACGACCATCCTCGCTGAACAGCATTTCGAGACGGTATCCGAACGATTGAAAGGATTTCCCGTTCAGGTCGGAATGCTGAGCCGTTTCGTTTCGAAGCAGGAGCAGAAAAAGGTTCTTGAAGGGCTCGCGGATGGCAGTATCGACATTGTCATCGGTACGCATCGTGTCATTCAGAAAGATGTGAAGTTCCGCGATGTCGGGCTTCTGATAATCGATGAGGAACAGCGCTTCGGGGTGAAGGACAAGGAGCGCCTGAAAGAGCTTCGCGCAAACATCGACAGCCTCGCACTCACCGCAACACCGATTCCGCGGACGCTGCACATGAGTCTTCTGAAAATCCGTGATATGTCGGTACTGAAGACTGCGCCGCATAATCGGCTTCCCATAGAAACACATATCGGAGAGTTCAACGAGGAGACACTCGCGTCTGCGATTCGTCGTGAAGTCGACCGTGGTGGCCAGGTCTTTTACCTCCATAACAGAGTGGAATCGCTGGACCACATTCGTACGTATCTTCAGAAATTAGTTCCCGAGGTTTTCGTGGAAACCGCTCACGGGCGCATGTCGGCGAGGGAGCTCGAAGATATCATGCATCGTTTTGTGCACGGGAGCTTTCAGGTTCTCGTTGCCACCACGATCATCGAGAACGGTCTGGATATACCGAATGTGAACACGATTATTATCGATCGGGCCGACATGTACGGGATCAGCCAGTTGTACCAGCTGAAAGGGCGGGTCGGTCGCAGCGATCGCCACGCCTACGCGTATCTTTTCTACCCGGAAAGTCGTGCGCTCAGCGAGATCGCAATGAAGAGACTGCAGGTGATATCGGACTTCACCGAGCTTGGCAGCGGGTTCAAGATAGCCTTGAAGGACCTTGAAGTTCGCGGGGCAGGAAACCTGCTTGGACGACAACAGAGCGGCGATATCCTGAGCGTCGGCTTTGACATGTACCTGCGTCTTCTCGATGACGCGGTCAGACGAATGTCCAACGAGGATGTTTCCGGTGACGATGAGGTGTATCTCGATCTCGACTATACGGGGTTTATTCCAGACTCGTATGTCAGCGAACCCTCCGACAAGATGGATGTCTACAAGCGAATCGCAGGAGTGAATGATGCGGCTGAACTGGATTCGGTCCACGCTGAACTGGCCGACCGTTTTGGGCCCCTTCCCGAAGAGGTCTTGAGTCTGCTCGGTCTTGCGGAAATCAGAATACTGTGCAAACGTTTACATGTAGAAAGCTTGAAGGAGCGCTCAGGGGTTCTCGAGGTGATTTTCGGCAAGGTTGCCGAGTTGTCTGTTGACCGGGTGCTCCGGGCTATAGAGAGCACAGGTGGAGGCGTACGCCTTGACCCGAAGCGTCCAAACGTACTTCTGGTGGATACCGAAGGCATAGACTTGAAGTCCAAGAGCGAGTTTATTCGTGATCGGCTCCATGCGCTTGTCGGGAAGTAGCACAGGCGGGGCATCATGAGAAAAGACAACATAGACCTGATCTGTTCCGTTGCGGAACTTTCCGGGCTTTTTGAGAAACGCAGTAACGTCGTCGGCTTTCTGCAGGATGTGGTCGAGCTCGTTGCCGGTCACATGAACAGCGACGTCTGCTCGATTTACCTTTTCGACTCGGCATCGGGGGAGCTTGTACTTCGTGCCACCAAGGGTCTGAACACCGGTTCGGTCGACGCGGTGCGACTGAAACTCGGTGAAGGTCTGACCGGGCTTGCATTGAAGCAGTTGCGCCCGATATGTGAAGCGCATGCACAGGATAATCCCGATTTCAAGATCGTACCTCAGGTTGAAGAAGAGCAGTTCAACAGCTTTCTTGCTGTTCCGATACGACGCGGGCTGACCCGAATCGGGGTCATCAGTCTTCAGCACAAACGGACCGGTTTTTTCGATGAACACGACGTAAAGGCCCTCAAAGCGATAGCCAGCCAGATGGCAGCAACACTCG
Organism: Spirochaetaceae bacterium; assembly: GCA_007694005.1. GTDB lineage: Bacteria > Spirochaetota > Spirochaetia > DSM-27196 > SKKC01 > SKKC01. Next base: position 67,443 of record RECN01000095.1, on the reverse strand, counting down.
AAAACGCGCTTCTGCTCATGGATCTGCACGCGGGGCGAGCCGGTCAGGCACCGACCGCCCGATCTGAGCCCAAGGCCGTCGTTCCTGGTATCAGTGCCGGCGAAGGAGTCGGATGGGGACAGGCGGTCCACCTTGATGATGCGGATGCGATATCTCCGGTCAGCGGGACGCGCGAACCGAGTGCCGAGGCCGAACTTGCGCGCTTCGAACGCTCCATCGAGCTCTCCAGAGTGCAGCTTGAGGCATTGCAGTTCGAAACGGAAAAGAATCTGAGTGATGTCGCCGGCCTCATTTTTTCGTCTCACCTGCTCATGCTGCGAGACGAGGAGTTTTCCGGCCAGATGACCGGCGCAGTGCGCGACGGTATGGATGCCGGCGCAGCGGTGCAGATGGTTGTCGGTCGTTACGTTCAGCTCTTCGGGAGCATGAATAACCCCAGGCTTCAGGAAAAGGTTCAGGACGTAAAGGATCTTGGACACCGCATCCTTCGAAACCTCGCGGGAGACGGCGAGGAGGAACACGGAGACTACACCGGACAGGTTGTGATCGCCGCGAATCTCTATCCGAGCGAACTCATTAAGCTGTCCGCACAGCATGCAGAAGGACTCGTGCTCAGCGGAACGGCCGTGACCGGACACATCGCGGTTCTATCGCGCAGCCTCGATCTGCCGGTCGTGTTCACACGTGATCCGTACATTCACAGCGTTCCCGAACACAGTTTTCTTATTGTGGACGGACATCAGGGAAAAATTCTCGTTGATCCCGACGACGACACCATTTCCCGGTATCGTGGAATGCGCGAAGAGCAGCAACGACTGCGAGTTGTCGATCATGATGTACCGGAGCATGCGCGTAGCGCATGTGGTATGCGGGTCAAGGTCATGGCAAACGTGAATCTACTGAACGACGTGCGATACGCAAAACGGAACAAGGCCGAAGGAGTAGGTTTGTACCGCAGTGAGTTTCCCTTTATCGTACGCAACGATTTCCCGAGTGAAGAAGAGCAGTACACCATCTACCGGAAGATTGTTGACGGCATGGAAGGTGAAGAGATTGTACTTCGAACGCTCGACATCGGAGGCGACAAACTCGGTCGAGGCCGGGAATTATCGTACACGGAAGCCAATCCCTTTCTTGGAGAGCGGGGCGTGCGGTTTTCGCTTGCGAACAGGGAGGTCTTTGTCGATCAGATCCGGGCGATGCTGCGGGCTGGATACGGCGGTGACCTTGCGCTGATGTTTCCCATGATCGCAGGCTGCGACGAGTTTCTCCAGGCCCGGGAAATCGTGTGTGCCTGTATGGAATCGCTTGAGCGCGAGGGTGTTCCGTTTCACCCGAACCCGAAGATTGGTGCCATGGTCGAGTTGCCGTCTGCCATCGAAGTGGCGTCGGAGCTGTCTGAGTCAGCGGATTTTCTGTGTGTCGGAACCAACGATCTGATCATGTATATGCTTGGCGTCGATAGAACGAATGAACGTGTCAGTAATCTCTACGTGCAGTATCATCCCTCGGTACTCAGGAGCATAGCGCGACTCGTTGCAGCTGTTGACCGACCGTCTGAGACGATATCGATTTGCGGAGAGGCGGCGGCTGATCCTGATCTTGTTCCGTTTTTTCTGGGGCTCGGAATCAGGCGCCTTTCCGTCGAACCGCGTCTCGTCCCGCGTGTCAAACGACAACTTGCAGGCCTTACCGTCGCAGACGCAGAGGATACGGCGCGTCAGATGCTTGCCTGCTCAACGGTGGCCGCAATCAGGGATCTGATCGCTGCAAAACAGAAGGAATCTGCGTAGTGGGTGATCAGTGGGTGGAACAATCAGGTAAGACCCGGAGCATTCGCAGTTTTGTCGTGCGGCGCGCCCGCATGAATGAGTCGCATCGAAGTGCGATTCGTGATCACGGGGATACATATATCGTCAGTTCCGATGAACTGTGTCGCGCGCCTCTGGAAGCGTTTCCGGACACCTGCGGTCCGAGGGGTGGTGGTAGACTGCTTCTGGAGATTGGCTTCGGAATGGGCCACGCGACGGCCATAATGGCGGGGACCTGGTCCCGGGACGCCATTGTCGGGGTCGAGGTGTATCCTCCGGGCGTCGGCCGCCTTATCGCTGAGCTCAGAGAGCGGGGTCTCAGCAACGTTCGCATCGTACGGGCGGACGCGGTCGACGTGCTCGAATCATGGAATCGGGAGACACTGGTCGACGGGACCCACGTCTTCTTTCCTGATCCATGGCCAAAAAAACGACATCACAAGCGTCGTCTGGTGCAGGTCTCATTTCTGCAGAGCGTGTATGAGCGAAGCAGGGCGGGTGCTTATCTGTATCTGGTAACGGACTGGGAAGACTATGCATACCACATGCGTGACGTCGTGGCTGAGTTCGGTCTGTTCACCGTGGAAGATCCGGATGAGGATGGATTTTCCCGCCCCCGGGACTGGCGACCCACCACCGCATTCGAGAGGAAGGGGCTCGCCAAAGGTCACCGGGTGCGAGAACTGTTTCTGCGCAGGTCGTAGGAACGCGCGCTGCAGGGACTATTCGTCCCCTGCGAGCTCCTTTACCTGCTTGATGACATCGTCTGCAACCTTGCCGGAAATCGGATCGTAATGATCGAAGCTCAACTCAAAACTGCCGGTACCGCTCGTTATCGAACGAAGGTCTATGGCGTATCGAAGCAGCTCCGACTGAGGCACGAGGGCGATGATCTCCATTATCCCGCCACCGAGACTCTCCTGCCCCTGTACGCGTCCGCGGCGGGTTGAAAGGTCACTCAGCACGTCGCCGAGGTACTGTTCCTCTACGAAGACGAGAAGCTTCATGACCGGCTCGAGAAGGACGGGGCCCGCCTTCTGCACCGCCTCCCGCAAGGCTCCCTTGGCTGCGAGCTTGAACGCCATTTCGGATGAATCGACGGGGTGCTCTTTTCCGTCGACGAGCGTTACGCCGATATCGACGGCAGGAAATCCCGCTACGAAACCTTCGTCCATCGCCTCGTGCAGGCCCTTTTCAATTCCGGGAATGTAGCCTTTACTCACCGCCATACCGCGTATCGCGTTCTCAAAGGAGTAACTTGCCCCGCGTTCGAGCGGTTTGATCTGTATCGACACTTCTCCGAACTGTCCGTGACCGCCTGACTGCTTCTTGTGCCGATACTGTGCGTCGGCGGACTTCGTAATCGTTTCACGATACGCAACCCGTGGGATCTTGGTGACGACCTCGATTTTCTGGGTTTCACGAATATGGTCGAGTACCTGGTTGATGTGAAGTTCGCCCATACCCGAGAACACCGTCTCTTTGGTTTCCGGGTTGAAGCTGAGCTGCAGTGTCTTGTCTTCTTCAGTGATTCTGCTGAGACCTGCAGCGAGCTTGTCCTCATCTTTTTTGCTTTCTGCCTCGATCGCAACCGCGTACACGGGTTGTGGCAACGCAAGCGGCTTGTAGTGGATTGGCTTGTCGTGCGAGCAAAGGGTGTCGTTAGTGTGCACACTCTGCAGTTTCGCGAGTACACCAATATCACCGGCAGCCAGCGAGTCAACTTCCTCAAGTTTCTTTCCCAGCGCGTGATATATCTTGCTGGCGCGCTCTTTTTTGTTGTCACGAGGGTTATACAGCTCGCTGTCGTGCGAAAGGTTTCCGGTAATGACCTTGAAGAAGCTCAGTTTTCCGCTGAACTGGTCGATCGACGTCTTGAAACTGAATCCGCTGAATGCTCCGTCCGATGAGATCGGAACGAGTATCTCCTGCTCGTTTTCGTCATAGGCAACTTCCGAGACCCCTTCCGGAGACGGAGCTGCGGTCACGAGAAAATCGAGAAGCGCGGTCAGGCCGCTCCCTTGCAGGGCGGCGACACACAGTACCGGCACGACCTTATTCGCACGCAGACCTTCGGTAATACCGTGCCGCACTTCGTCTGCAGTGAGGCTTTCTTCCATGATGTACTTCTCGGTCAGTTCATCGTCTCCCTCGGCGGCAGCCTCGATCATAAGCGGCCGGTAGCTATCGACAGTATTCTGGAACTCGGCGGGTATATCGGAGGCCGTCTCGGTAACACCTGCTCCCGGTGCGGCGTAAAATTTCATTTCTATCAGATCAATGACGCCCTTGAAGTCGCTTCCGCTTCCGACCGGCACGACAACCGGCACGATAGGTTTCTCGAAGCGTTCTCGAAGATTTTCAAGAACCGCGTCGAAGTCGGCACGTTCCTGCTCCATCTTCGAGACACAGACGACCCGTGGCTTGTCTCTTCCGTCGAGCCGTCTCCAGAGCTTGATCGTCTCGATCTGAACCCCCGAGCGACTGTCTACCATCATCACACAACTGTCGGCGGATCTGAATGCCGCCACAACTTCTCCAATATAATCCGAGGTACCAGGAGTATCGAGGATGTTGACCTTGTGGTCTTTCCACTGAAGGTCAGCGAGCGTCGTGTGTATACTTGAGCCCACTTTCTTCTCGTCGTCGGTATAGTCGCTGACGGTCTTGCCACTCTCGACTGTTTCGGGAGCCGAGATGCGCTTACCTGCAAAAAGTAGGTGCTCGGTCAGCGTTGTCTTCCCGGTGAAACCGTGACCGGCAATAGCGATATTTCGTATCGAATCTGTCTGCACACCCATAAGCAACTCCTTGGATTAACATCGTTGATCGTGTAGCGAATTGTAGGGGCCGAAGTTTCGTACTGTCAACGAAGTATATCAGGTCCTGCACTCAGGTATTCCCGCTTTTCCTTTCAAAGTGGCTGAACTCCATCGCATACGTTGCGCGCCCCTGACTGACACTTCGAAGCGCCGTTGAGTATCCGAACATCGCAGCCAGCGGAGCGCTCGCCCGGATATGCTCGACCGCGGGTCTGCTTTCGACACTGCTGACGATACCACCGCGCATCGTGATACCCTGAATGACTTCTCCCATGAACTCGTTCGGGGTCATGACATCGACTTTCATGATAGGCTCAAGCAGTACCGGACCGGCTTTTGAGCATGCGTTATCGAGACACATTGCACCGCAGGCCTCATAGGCAAACGGTGTCGCTGATGTCTCATCGTAGTCTGCCGCTGTCATGACTACCTTGATGTCGATAGCCGGATACCCGACCGCGATTCCGGACGCGAGACTTCCTTCTACGCCCCGTTTTACCGCTTCCTGCAGCTCTCGGGGCAGTACGTGTTCCTTGACCAGTGACTCGAAGCTGTTTCCGGTTCCCCGGGGCTGTGGTTCGACCCGCAGGGTGATACGGGCCGAATTTTCTTTGCCCGCAAGGACGCGTTCGAACGACTCGGTGTGTTCTGCCGACGAGGCAATGCTTTCGCGATAGGTGACCTGCGGGCGCCCGATTCGCGCTTCGAGACCGAAGTCCTTGACGATGCGGGTCACGAGTACGTCCAGATGAAGCTCGCCCATGCCGCTGATGATCAGTTCACCGGTATCTGAGTCTTCACGTGCGGTAAAGGTCGGGTCTTCAAGCGCCAGTTGTTCAAGAATCTGCTTGAGTCGGTCACGATCGCTGAGGGTTTTCGGCTCGATGGCTACGGAAATGACCGGTTCGGGAAAGTGCATGCGCTCGAGAATGACCTGCTTTGCTTCGGTCCCGATCGTATCGCCGGTCTGCGCAAATTTCATACCGACCACGACCGCGATGTCACCTGCTTCGATGGTCTGCAGCTGTTCGCTTCGCGCCGCGTGCATGCGCAGAAGCCTGTTCACGCGTTCCCGCTTCTTCTTGTCAATGTTCATGATGGCGCTGCCGGACTTGAACGACCCCGAATACACTCTGATAAAGCAGAGCAATCCTGCTTCCCTGTCGCTTTGTATCTTGAAGATCAGCGCCAGGGGCGGTCCGTCCGAGCTTCGTTCTACGGGTACTTCTTCGTCGTTCTTTACCAGGTGTCCCATTATGGGCGGAAGCTCTTCCGGGGCCGGAAGAAAGTTAATGACGCCGTCAAGCAGCGGCTGGACGCCCATGTTGCGCAGCGATGCTCCGCAGTACACCGGTACGAGGTCGCGTGAAATGGTCTTTTCCCGAAGCACGGATAACAGCGTGTCGAGCGGCAGGTCACCGGTCTCCAGGTATATGTCCGTCAGTTCTTCAGAGTACGTGGTTACATCATCGAGCAGTTTCTCGCGCCACTCGGCGGCAAGCTCCCTGTTTGCTTCGGTGATGGCCTGCTTGGTCATCTCGAAGCCAAGGCTTTCCGGATCCCAATGTATCTCTTCCATCGCCAGAAGATCGATTACCCCGGTAAAGGTGTTCTCCCTTCCGATCGGAACCTGAACTGCTATGGGGTGCGCGCCGAGTTTCTGCCGGATTTCCGTGAGGACATTCCCGAAGTCTGCGCCGACCCGGTCCATTTTGTTCACGTACGCAATCCGCGGGACATCGTAGCTGTCAGCCTGTCGCCAGACCGTTTCGCTCTGAGGTTCCACACCACCGACTGCATCAAACACACCGACCGCTCCGTCGAGAACGCGAAGACTCCGTTCGACCTCCGCGGTGAAGTCCACGTGACCGGGAGTGTCAATGATATTGATCTGATGGTCCTTCCAGAAGCAGGTTGTCGCCGCGCTGGTGATTGTAATACCGCGATCCTGTTCCTGTTCCATCCAGTCCATGACCGCGCTGCCCTGATCGACCTCGCCGATGCGGTGACTCTTTCCTGTGTAGAACAGAATTCGCTCGGTTGTCGTCGTCTTGCCCGCGTCAATATGGGCCATTATTCCTATGTTTCGTCTTTTTGTTACGTTCATGCATGCTCCGTGTTGAGTCGAGAATGTAGCATGGAACGGCGGTGCTTGACATCTGTATCAGCGGTTGATATCGTACGCGTCGTTACATACACGGGCGCTTAGCTCAGTGGGAGAGCGCCTGCCTTACAAGCAGGATGTCACTGGTTCAAATCCAGTAGTGCCCAAAATACCTTCCATGCACAGAGAGCGTCTTTCGGACTACAACTCGAAGACGTCCACAGCGGTTGCGAAGAGTTTGATTCCTTCGTTCGGAAAGACGCTCTTAATGTCTTTCACCGCCCTGATTACCCGTTCTCGTTCGCCATCGTCGCAGTAGACTAGAAGCATGACATTTTCTTCGGGCCAGATGTGGTCTCCCCGGCGTTCACCGCTGCTACCGCGGCCGTAGGCAGGTGCTATCTTCGTGAACCGTGCCGCTGCGTCGTGTATCTTCAGCCGATCGAAGAGATCTTCCTCGATCGACTGGTTAAAAATAATCTCTATTCGGCTTCTGTGCGCCATTACATGTCCTCCGCGTCAAGCTGTGTTTCACCTGTCTGTGTACGTTCGACACGCTGCTCGAAACGACTCTCGAGTCGTTCTTCGCGCCTGGCGTTCACCCGCTCTGAAATTCGATTGAACGCCGCGTACACGACAGGGACAAAGAACAGGGTCAGCAACGCGCTCGCGGTGAGGCCGCCGATAACGGTCAGTCCGATAGGCCGTATGAGCTCGGAGCCTTCTCCTTCGAAAAACGAAACCGGAACGAGTCCGAGTATTGTCGTCAGGTTCGTCATGAGTATGGGTCTTAGCCGGTTTCCGCCAGCCTCGACGCAGGCTTCGGTGAGCTCCATACCCCGACGCCGCAGAAGATTCGTGTAGTCAACCAGGACAATACCGTTGTTCACTACAATCCCGACGAGCATGACGAAGCCAACCGCGGTAAACAGACTCAGGTTGACACCCATCGCGTAGTGAATTGCGAGTACGCCGATAAGCGTGAGTGGAATTGTAAAGAAAATGATGAACGGATCGGCAAAGGACTCGAACTGTGCCGCCATAACTCCGAAAACCAGAAGTATGGCCACGAGAATGATCGCGATGAAGACCCGGCCGTAGCGCAGCAGATCTGCGAACTCTCCTCCAAACAGCACTATGACGCCGTCATCGAGTGATACCTGCTCGGCAACGAGGGCGCGAATCTGCGGCTCGACCTCAGATGATTGCGCACCGGGTGCAAGGTCGGCCTGAACCCTGATCTGCCGTGCCTGAGACTCCCGGTTGATCGTGACCGGACCGGTCGTACGTTCGTAGGAGGCAAAACTCGAAAGCGGAATGCGGATTCCTGCGGCGTTGCCGACGAATATCCGATCGAGGTCGGGTATCTGTGTACGGTCCGCTTCGTCGAGAATGAGCACGATGTCGTACTCGTTGCCTCCTTCCCGGTACCGCGATGCGGTAATGCCGTCGAGATTCGCCCGTACCTCCTGACCGATCGTCGCGACGTTGAGTCCGAGCGCGTATGCGCGTTCCCGGTCAATCTGTATGTCGACCTGCGGTAGACCATCGCTGATATTGACTTCAGGATCGACTGCGCCGGGTACCTGATCTTCGATTATCGATACAATCTGGTCTGCAACCTGACGTGCCCGGTCGGTGTCATCGGTCCGTATTCTGATGTCGACGGCACGCCCACCACCGAGACCGCCCCCACCAAACCCGATCCCGCCGCCGCCAAAGGAAATTTCTACCCCGGGGAACATGTCGAGAAAAGGACGCAGCGCGGCTTGAATTTCGTCAGCGCTTTGTGTGCGCTCTGCGAAGGGAGGGAGGGTTATTGAGATGTTACCGGTATGCGCATTGCCTCCGCCAAACATTCCACCACCACCGATCTGAAGTATGATGTCTTCGTAGCTGTCGACCTCTTCGAGAATAATCTGTTCGAGCTCACGCATGATCTCTTCTGTTCGTCCGAGTCGCGTGCCGATGGGCATTCTCACGTTGAGCTGAACGTTATCCTGCTGCTGCGCCGGGAAGAGCTCAAATCCGATTTGTGGAAGGAGGGCAAGACCTCCTGCGAACATCAGAATTACGACCAGCGTCGTCATGAGCTTGTGTCTGAGTACCCGGCGCAGTCCGTTTTTATATGCCGTGTCGAGGCCGGTAAACATCGCATCCATGCGGTCGTCGATTCTTTTGAATACACCTTTCAGTGGTTTCTGAACCGGCGTAGTCAGTGGAAAGTAATGGCTCGCGAGAACGGGAACAAGGAACAGAGCGACGAGAAGCGACGCAATAAGCGAAATGACGACGGTAAAGGCGAGTCCTGCAAAAAGCTCCCCGGCGATCTCGAGTTGTGCGCGAAAGAGCGCAAGTGGCAGGAAGACCGAGACGGTGGTAAGCGTTGCGGCGACGATCGCGTTAACCATTTCCTGGCTTCCAAGTATCGCCGAGGGACGAAGCTTCGCTCCTTTCTCACGGTACCGGTAGATGTTTTCCAGAATGACGATGGAGTTGTCAACGAGTAAACCGACGCCAAGTGCGAGACCGGCGAGTGTCATGAGGTTCAGCGTCAGGCCGCTGAAATACATGATCATGAGCGCGCTCACAATGGATGTAGGTATCGAAATCGCGACGACCAGAGTCGATTTAACGCTTCTGAGAAAAAAGAACAGGATGACCACCGCGAGGACCGCACCCAGGAGTGCCTGATTCGTGACCGTATCGAGTGAGTCGCGAATGAGTTGTGTTGTATCAAAAATCACTTCCAGGCGGACGCCCGGAGGAAGCTCGGAGTTGATCTGTTCAAGCTGGGCGAGAACATTATCGGCAGCTTCGACGGAGTTTGCGTCGCTCTGTTGCTGTATGGCGAGAGACACACCTGGTTCACCGTTAATGTAGACCAGACTGGTCTCTCTGCGGTGTCCTTCGTATACGCGTCCTATATCTTCAAGGCGAATACTCTGCCCGTCGCGCTGCGTGATTACCGCGCGTTCAATGTCGTGCAACGACCGAAACTCCCCCGCGGTTCGAATAGCGTAGTTCGTGTCGCCTTCGGTCAGGGTCCCGGCGCCGATTTCGATGTTCTGGCTGCGCAAAGCCTGGGCAATCTGGGAGAAGGTTAATCCGAGTGCATCGAGTCTGCTGCGCGGAATATCGACCCTGATGACGCGATCCCGGCCACCGGTCACATTCGCCTGAGCAATACCGTCGATCTGTTCGAGTCGGGGCTGGACGCGGGTAAGCGCTATTTCGCGGAGCTCATCGGGCGATCGTTCTCCGATCATGCGCAACTCGAGAATCGGGATGAGCGACGGGTCAAACTTGAATATGCTTGGAGAACCGGCATCATCCGGCAGAATACCCCGGGCCATGTCGAGTCTGTCGCGGAGTTCGTTACTCGCCTCGTCCATGTTCGTGCCCCAGGTGAACTCGAGAACGATCTGACTGTTTCCCTGTCGCGTGGTCGAAGTCAGGCTGTTGATGCTGGAGACGTTACTCAATACCGATTCCAGTGGCCGCGTCACCGATCGTTCCACTTCCTGGGGATCGGCGCCGTCGTAGTTAGTTATAACGACGAGGACAGGCGGATCGATTTCCGGAAAGAGATCGACGGAGAGGTCGGTAATCGTATAGATCCCGAAGGCAGTGAGAAGCGCAAAGATAACGAAGAAGGTTGTCGGCCGGTTTACAACTGTTTTTACCAGCATGTCACAGCTCCTCGACGACGCGTACCCGAGCTCCCGGTTCGAGCAGATTCTGACCGCGGACCACGACCCGGTCGCCGGTGGATAAGCCTTCGAGAATTTCTGCGTTACCGTCGAGCTCGAGACCCGTTCGTACGTCCCGACGTTCGGCCATGTCTTCATCGTTCAGCACGTAGACGAATGGTCTGACGTCCCGACGTACGATAGCACTCTGTGGCACAACCAGGGCGTTCGGTCGCTCGTCGACGACGATGTCAACTCGTGCGAACATTCCCGGGCGGATACGCGAGTCCGACCGGTCGAAGCGCAATGTTGTCTCAAGCGTTCGTGTCTGTGGGTTCACCATGGGGCTCAGCTGTGTGATTCGAGCGGGGAACTGTTCCCCGGGGAATGAATCGAGCTCGACTGTTGCACGGACGCCACGTCGAAGGCTTGATACGTGGCGCTCCGGAACATTGGCGAGAATCTCCAGCTGATCGGTCGTTGCAATGCGCGCGATCGGTGCCTGCGGAGAGACCTGTGCGCCGACTCGAAACGAAATCTGTACGACCGTTCCACTTATCGGCGCTCGAATTGCGCTGGGAGCGAATCGTTGGCCCGCCCGCGACGGATCGACCTGTCCAATGACCTGATCCCGGCTTACCCTGTCGTTCCGGGACACGTTCAGTTCGGTAAGCTCACCCGTGGTCTCGACGAAGACATCGACGGTAGAAACTGGTTCGATTTCGGCGTTAACCCTGATGGAGTTGACCATTGTCCGCGGCATGAGTTCCATAACAGACACCGAAAAGCGGGGCGAACTGTCCTCCGCGTCGGCTGCCGTCACAGCCACGTCGTCTGCGGCTTCTGCTGCACACCCTGCGGCTATGACGGCGACGGCAGCGGCCAGTACGAGTAGCTTCATTCGCGAAATCCCGTTACGTTGAATGCTCATTCGTTGTTCTCCTGTTGTTGTGTGATCTCCGCGGTAGAGCTGTTGAGCAGATGTGCGAGATCAAGGGTTAGTTCTATGAGGCTGTGTTGTTCCTGGAGCAGCTGCAGCCGGGCGTCCCCAAGGTCAATTTCCGCATCGCGTACGGCCGAATAGTCGCGAAGTCCGGCTTCGTAGGCTTCGGATGCGAGTTCGAATCGTCGCTCGGCGAGTGAAACGTTGCTCAACAGCGAATCGATAGTCGTTTCAGTGTCCTCAATTGACCCTGCGAGCTGCATGACCTGCAGTTCGACTCCTTCGAGCGCCTGCTGAACCTGCAGTTCGGCCTGCTTCAGACGGTCCCTCTGATTTGCAAGTTCCTGTCTCGTTTGTGAACCGGGAAGCAGCGGATCTATCGGCTGTCGCAGCGTGAAGCTCAACGCTCCGTTGTCATTCCAGTTATCGCTTTCCCAGACATCCGCCGACCAGGGATCTCCGGAAAGCGTTGGACTCAGCGAGAATGAAATGGTAAGCGATGGATACAACTGTGCCCGTGTCAGGTCAATGCGGGTCAGCATTCCCTCGATGCCGCGGCGTGCCGCCCGCACCGACGCGTTTTCGGACACTTCGGCGAGTAAGGCTCCGGTTTCCCGAAGCGATCGGGAATCGAGTTCAATCGAACCGCGTAGATCAATGTTTTCCACAGACGGGAGGCCGATGGTGGTAGCGAGCCTCTGAAGCGCCGTCTCCATAGCGCGGCGTTGCCGGAGTATCGCCGGCCGCTGATTTGCGACCGAAACCTCGGTCTGCAGCAGGGTCAGTTCGTCGACGAGGCCTGCTTCGTAGTTATCCTGTATCTCGCTGAGCCGCTGTTCGGCTGCATCGAGTCTTCGCTCGGCAAGCGCGAGGCGCTCCTGCATAAGCAGGAGCTGATAGAACGCCTTTCTGACCTCCAGCACTATTTCCCGCTCGGCGTCTGCGAGTTCAATTTCCGCATTCCGGTACGAGTCCGCTACCGAACGGACCCCGTGTATCATCTGGGTGGATAGCGTCAGCTGAGCGTTTGCAGCGGCGTTCAAGCGCCACCGCGGAGGTGTTTCGGGCTCAGATCCAGGCGGGAGGAAACCCGCCAGCGGGTCGGTTGGCTCTGCGTTCGGCCGCGAAAGCGTACCCTGCGCGGAAAGTTGTGGTATAAGCACGTTGAATCGGTGGTCGTTATTCCGCTCGGCGATGAGCACGTCGATGCGCTGCGACCGCAGCCCGAGGTTGTTCGCAAGAGCGAGCTCCACAGCCGTGTCTACGTCGAGAAGCTGCAGAGGTACCGAATCATCGGCTGTCGCGGTGGTCATTGCGAATGTCCATAAAACGAAGGCAGCCAGCACTACGCGCAGAGCTGCGTGCTTTTGAGAAAACGTCATCATTGTCCTGTCCCTTTCTGGTCTTTGCTCCGTGTTCCGTGTATGCCAAAGGCGAGCGGAAGGAATCGGTGTCGAAGTCGTTCATCAAATGTTTGCGCCGGGTTGATCCGTGTCCCGCACGAACGGCCGGTACGCGCGGCAAACAGGTGATCGAAGGCGGTGTAGACATGCACTGCGGCGAGAATCGAACGTACCGTAACCTCCGCGCTGAACCACCCTTCGTCTATGCCTTTCTGAAGGAAGGAAAACCCGTCGCCGATTTCCGGCAGAACAGGGGGCGATGAAGGATCGCCCACGGGGACCATCTGAGCTTTGATCCAGCCGGCGACGACCGGTACTTCAGGATTCTCCCGATAATACCGATCCAGCAGCATGGCGACTCCGTACAACGCCTCGATAGGCGTTCCTCTATGCGACGAAATCCTCGGTTTCAGCAGATCAAGGAAAGCCTGCTGTTCCTGCTGCATCGTCTCCTCGAGCATCTCGCTACGGTTCGCAAAGTAGTGGTAGAGGCTTCCGGGTGAAATGCCGATCCGGGATGCAATTCTCTGTACCGTCGCGTTTTCGATCCCTTCGGAGGCGACAACTTCAGCGATCGCCGAAAAGATTCGATGCGGCTCGCGGCGCGCTTCTCCCGGCTCGACCCGGAAGACACGTTCTACTTCCGCGAAGTCAATATGTCGCTCTGCGGCCGGATCTGAAAGCCCGTGCAGGCATCGGTGCAGTATCCACTCCCGGTCGATATCGGGATGCTTGAAGTCCGTGTTCTGAGAACGAAGAAGAGGTAACCATTCGCGAAATGAGTACCAGAAGGCAACGCTGAACAACAGATACGAGGCCGTTGAGTCATCGGACTGCTGTGCGAGGGTCGATAAGGTGCGCATCGTTGCCGTTTTGAGCGACTCGCGCTGTGCTGCTTCGAGGAGCGGACCACGGGCTGCTACGCAGGGGACGAAGGAGGGGTGCGCAGCAAAGAGGTCGTCGGCTCGCGAGACAAGGGTCCCGGTCGACTCTCTCAGAGGGAGGCCCAGTGCCTCAGTGTGCCATGCATTCAGCGCCGTAAGGACCTGGTTGACTGCCTCGGTTTCAACGGCGCGCATGAGCTGTTCTTTCGACGCGTAGTAGCGGTACAGCGCGGGTTTTGTACACCCGAGTTGCCGTGCGACCGTCTCCATGGTCAGGACGGTAAACTCCGTTCGGTTCCATGCTGTCAGAGTCGCGAAAATTATGTCCTGCTTTCGTTTCGCTCGTTTATCGCCCGGCACGCTGTTGATTCTCCGCACTGATAGTTACCGAATATTCGGTAACATTTATTCGTGTGCGGCAGAAGGTACGTCCCTGACACCTATGTGTCAACAGAACTGGTGAAAAACGTTGTGAATGCTCCTGTGTGTCCCCCGGGAGCCGTCAGTCAGTCTTAAGAATCTTCTGCATATGCACATGGGTGAGCTCGCCCATGTTCTTGATTTCGGCTATGGATTCATCGTGGTGGTAACGGGCAAGCTTCGAGGCGAGACGCGCGATGCGGTCAGGGGTCGAAAGCACGTCTGCGCACATGCATTCCATGAGCGCGTCGTAGCGCTGCCTCGCAACATTCAGTCGCCGGCGTATGAGACTGCGCTCTTCACGCTGATACTGCCGTATTGTCGCCTGCGGTAACAGCTTCCAGACCATGTCCACTGCTTTTTTGTTCTCCGGGTAGAACTGTGCCAGGTAGATTTTGAGATCGCCTTCGTAACACTGCTGATCGAAGTCTATCGCGCGTATTCTGAACTGCTGCATGTCGAAGTCTTCGGTAAGAACGACGACGAAGTTGTATGCTCGCATGTCTCCGAGAAGCTTGACGAAGCATCGTTCGTTGAATTTCACGAACTCCTTCGCAAAACGCGTGAGGCCCCGCTGATTATCCGGGAAGCGTTCTTCGAGAAACACATCGCCGGGGATCCCGCTTATGTGTTCTTCGATGAGCGTGGACTCGTGGACGAGAAAGTTAATGCGGTTCGGTGCGAGAATGTGTTCGAGCTCGAGGCCGTAAGCGCGCGACGCATCGGTATTCTTGACGTAGTAGTAATCGTGTACGTCGTTGTAGCGGTTTACCACTTTGATGCGGAAGGGCTGAGAGTTTCCGAAGCGACAGAAATCAACGCGTTCAATCGAAAGATGCTCGGTGAAACCGGGGTCTTCAGGGGTTCGCATATAGGCGTAGATGCGCGTCAGCTCACGATGTAATTCATCGGTCTCACCGGGTGAGTAGAGTACCGACTCCCAGTAGCTTTCTTCGCCCTCCGGTGTCTCGTAAGGAATGCTCTGCGTGAAACGCCGAAGATCCTCGTATACCACGTCGACCGGATCGGCTCTCTGGTATCGCTTCAGGTACTCTCCAAAGGCGTCGCTGACCGGAAACCCGGGTTTCTTTTCTTGTATTTCGACCATCCGGGACTCTGGAACAGTTCTCACAGGCTTTTACTCCTCGACAGCAATACCGTCTCGCGCTACTGTTGCTGCATAATAACCACAAGCTCGCGGCGCGTTTACGCCGCTACAGTGTCGCGCTGTTTTCCCGCAAGGGCAAGGGGCCCGACCGGCGGGGTGGCACACAGATGGAGTACACAGCGATGAAACAGGAAAAATTCACCAATCAGCTCGTTACATTTCTTTCAGGGTCACCGACCGGATTTCATGCCGTGGAGAATGTCGCCGAACGACTGACGACGGCCGGCTTTTCGCTCTTGAGTGATCGTGACTCGATCAGGACGGATAAGCCCTTCTTCCTGAACACGGGTGGCGCAGTTATCGCGGTGCGACCGGGGACTGCACATCCGGCCGACGCGGGGTTCCGGATCGCCGCAGCGCATACTGACAGCCCCGGACTGAGACTCAAGATATCGGGTGCACACGAGGCCACCGGAGGTATCTGGGCGCCGGTCGAAGTGTACGGTGGCCCGATTCTGTCAACCTGGCTCGATCGGGAGCTCGTGTTCGCCGGTCGGGCGGTCGTATACGACGAAGGCCGGCCAACGAATGCATACACAATACGACCGTTTCGCAGTGAGCGTGCCGTAGCCGTCATTCCGAATCTGGCCATACACCTGAACCGTGACATCAACAAGGGTTTCGAGTACAACGCTCAGGATCATATGCAGGCGCGGCTCGCACTTTCGGCGGATACGTCGCTCACCGCTGAAATGCGGATCAGGCAGCATGTGGCCGATTGTCTTGGTGTTTCGGTAGAAGCGGTCGGGACGATTGAGGCCTACCTCGTCGATCCCGCGCCGGCGGTTCTTCTTGAGGACGGAAACAGCCTCGTATCCGGTCGTATCGATAATCTCGCCGGGTGTTTTTCCTGTCTGGACGGCTTCCTGGAGGCGGCGGTCAGCGGACCGACACAGGTTCTCTGTCTGTTTGATAACGAAGAAATCGGCAGTCGTACCGGCAGCGGGGCGGACAGCCCTATGCTCGACAGCGTCCTCAGACGGCTCACGATTTCGGACGATGCAGAAGCCTGGTACCGGGCGGTTGCCGCGAGTTTCATTGTCTCCAACGACGGAGCACACGCGCTGCACGACCTCTATGCGGGAAAATATGATTCGTCGTACGCGCCTGTGCTCGGCGGAGGCCCCGTCCTGAAGGTCAACTCGCAGTACCGCTACGCGACGACGATAATGAGCATGGAGCGTACCCTGCAGGCCGCGCGTGCAGTGGATATTTCGCTTCAGACGCTCGCCGGCCGCAGCGATTTGCGGACCGGATCAACGATAGGGCCGATTTCATGGACCCGAACCGGAATCAGCACCGTAGACGTCGGGGTGCCAATGCTTGCGATGCACAGCATTCGGGAGATCTGTGATGTCAGGGATGTTGGCGCGTTGTCAGGCCTCGTGTGCTCGCTTCTCGAGTCGGAATAGAATGAGTTCCTGGAGCCGGAAGGATATAGCCGGTCGTATACACCAGACACTGCCGTTTCGGTTCCGCCGGACAGAGTATCGCTTTGCGCTGTCGCAGGATCTATTTTCGAGCCATGAGATTGATCCCGGCAGCCGCCTCCTGTTGCAGGAGCTTCAGAACAGCGCGATAGACACCGCAGGAGCTGTGTACGACATCGGCTGTGGAACCGGGGTGCTCGGCATCGTGGCCGCCCGCGAGTTCAATGCAGAGCGACTTGTGATGGAGGACCGCAGCGCACTGGCGGCAGCGTTTGCCGAGTTTAACGCGGAGCAGAACGGGCTTGCAGCGATCGCGGGGAGTTTCTGCCGCGCGGTTGGCGCCGGTGGGCTCCCGTCGGCAGTCTTTGATCTTGTACTGTCCAACGTCCCGGCAAAAGCAGGACAGCCCGTGCGCACGCTTCTGCTGCAGCACGCACTCGCTTCGTGTACACCGGGCGGTCTGTGTGCCTTTGTGCTTGTAAAGGCTCTTGCAACGGAGACCGAAGCCGAGCTTCGCCGTCTGGATGTAGCTGAGCTTCGGGTCTTTCCGCACGCTGGTCATACCGTCTTTCTGGCGTCGCCGGGGGATCGCGTGAACACGGCGCTTACCCGAAATGCTGCATCAACGTATCACAGGGGAACTCCTGTTTTGCATACGATAGAATCGACGTCTTTACGGCAGCAGGGGATCTGGGGGCTCGGTGAGTTTGAGACACCGTCGTTCCAGACGCTCATGCTCGCAAAGATGCTTCGCTCGTTTGACGCGACCGCCCCGTTGATGTTCTGGAATCCGGGGAGCGGACTGCTTCCATCGTGGGTTCGGAAAAGCTTCGGAGGCCGACCGCTTACCGTTGGGACCGACGATGCCTTGTGCATAATGGCAGTTCACGAGACCCTGCTGCAGAACAGAAGTCGTCGCACGCGCGTGCCGGTTTCCGCGCTTCTTTCATCATCGATCCGTGCTCTTCAGTCTTCGGTTCAGGAGGGCTCGGTCATTGTTCTGTCGATAGACGCCTCGCTCTCATCGGGGGCACGATCGGAGCTCGATCGCTTCTGCGAGGATCTGTCGGGAATGTCGATTTCCATGGTGGTCGCCGGCAATTCAGCCGAGGTCAGCAGGATAGAGCGGCAGCGATGGGCGTCGGTTCACAGCCGGAGTCGCAGCCGTGGACTCCGTGGTCTGGTGTTGCGGATCCGATAAAGCCTTGTGTTGAGCAGACTGTACGATGTGCCTCGTGCGGTGCTACTTTATGGGTGATGGAACACCAGGACGATTTCGCCGAAGCCTTCGGAGGTTTTCTCTTTGACTATGCTGATGAGGTTACCTACGAGTTTGACCAGGCCGACCGCATACCTCTGAATCTCTCGCTGCAGTACTTCGAGACGGTCGTGTTCCTCTTTGCCCGCACCGGGTCCATTCTTCCGTATTTTTCTGTTGATGATGAGATCGTCGAGGCTATGAAGGCTTCGGTGAAGGGGAGACTTCTGTCCGAGTTCGGTACCGTGCATCCTGATCGTCTGTCTGAAGCCTTCGAGTCCCGGCTGAGCGAGTATGAGTCCGTGTCGGACATAAGTGCTCCATTCAGCGAGGGCTGGTACAGTGCCCTGTTTTGCTTGTACCGGGACGCCATGATTGAGGCTGGTCAGACCGGGAAGGTTTTTATCTGGAATATAGGCCGGGAAGTGGAGGCTGATTCCAGTACGAACCCCGATCTGGTTCTCGAGATAGTGCATAGAGCGGAAATACGCCATATCGTTCCGTTTCAACGTCTGGTCATCAACTTCTTTAACTTTCAGACCGAGTAGGGCAGCGGCACATGCATGAAGCACTTCGCGTCATTATAACCGGCGGGACCTTCGATAAGGCCTACGATTCGCTGAAGGGCGAGCTTACTCTGAGCCGCACGCATCTTCCGGCTATCCTTGAATCAGTGCGCTGCACCGTACCTCTTGTACTTGAGATTTTTTGGCTTCTTGACAGTCTGCAGATGGGAGATGAAGACCGCTACGCCGTCCGTGACGCCTGTGCTGCATCACCCGAACGTAAAATAGTCATCACGCATGGAACAGATACCATGGTTGAAACCGCTGCGGTTATCGCCGAAGCAGGTCTCGACCGGACGGTTGTACTGACCGGTGCAATGATTCCGTACGCGGTGACAGGGAGTGACGCTCTGTTTAACCTCGGTGCCGCGGTAACGGCAGCGCAACTGCTCCCGCGAGGCGTGTACATCAGCATGCACGGCCGCATCTATGAGTCCGCACGAGTAAGAAAAAACAGGGAACGTGGAGTTTTTGAGGAGGTTACGATTGACTGATCAGCATATACCCGACCGCGAAGAGGCGCTTGCGCTGGTTCACAGCCACATACATGACGAGAACCTGAGGCGACACAGCCTGTTCGTCGAGGCTGTCATGAGGCACTTCGCGGTACAGGACGGAGACGACCCCGAAAAATGGGGTGTCATCGGTCTGGTGCACGACCTCGACTGGGAAGAGCATCCCGAGGAGCATTGTGTGTACACCAAACGGTGGCTCGAGGATGCCGGCTGGCCCGAAGACTACATTCATGCTGTCCTCAGTCATGCATGGGGCATGTGCACCGACGTAGAGCCGGTCCTCAGAATGGAGAAGGTTCTGTACACGATAGACGAGCTGACCGGTCTGATTACGGCAACGGCACTCGTTCGTCCGTCGAAGAGTCTTCATGACCTGAACGTGAAATCGGTGAAAAAGAAGTGGAAAGAGAAGAGTTTCGCTGCCGGTGCGAACCGTGAGGTCATAGCGCAGGGGGCCGAAATGATCGGTATGGAGCTGTCCGAGGTAATCGATCAGACCATACAGGGAATGCGGAACGCTGCCAGAGAACTCGGTCTCGATGGAACAGCACGTTAGTCTATGCGAACCATTCCGCCTATCGCGGACTCTCTGAGAAAAAGACCCTCGTATCGACCGGACGGGGTCGCCTCCTGGACCGACCGGGGGCGGACCGCAGCGATGCATGCCAGAACGTCCTGCATATCTTCATGAGAGTCACAGGTGCTGAATCGGTAGTATAGTTTATTGCGCGCGAGAAATGACCGGACACGTTTGTCGCGGCAGGTCTGAGGGTCTGCAAGTTCACGAAGCGTGCTTCGCAGGCCCCCGTACCATGCACCGCTTGTGCGTATGGGGTTGAGCGTCCGTCCGGTGTCGAGCACAAAGAGCTCGAACAGGCCCGCCACCGCGGGGACGACACGAATGATATCGTGTCGTACGGCGCGTACGACCGGTGACCACGTAACGTGATAGTATGCGTTGGGGCCTCGTAAGTGTTTCGCGACGTTGGGCGTATCGGCCATGTTCTATCGAGCATAGCGCGCGCGACCGATGCTTACAAGTAAAGCCATTCAGACCGTTGAAGGATGCGTAATATGATACTTGCGGTAGATGTTGGGAACTCTAATATCGTATTAGGTGTGTATGACGATGCCCGGACGCTTGCTGCACACTGGCGGCTTTCGACGCTTCCACCGCGAACAGCTGACGAGTTGAGAGTCGTTCTCGCGGGGCTGTTCCGGGACTCTCACCTGGAAACAACACAGATTTCGACCGTTGTCATCGGGTGTGTCGTGCCACCGCTGCTCTCGCCCCTGGTGAGGTCTGTACGGGCTCTGTTCAACGCCGACGTTCACGTGGTAGGTGCGGATTCGGTTCCATGGCTTGAGATTGCCATCGATAACCGGCACGAAATCGGAGCGGATCTCATTGCAAATGCTGTTTCCTCTCAGGACTACGTACAGGGCTGCACGTGTGCGGTTTTTGACTTCGGGACCGCACTCTCGACCACTCTGGTCGATGCCAAAGGCCGTATTCTCGGGGCCAGTATTGCCCCCGGGCTCATGAAAGCATCACTGGCTTTGAGCGAAGGAACAGCGCAGCTTCCTCAGATAGAACTTGCGGCTCCTCCGAAACCCTTCGGCACGAACACCGTCCACGCCATACAGGCAGGTATTGTGTACGGTTATGCGTCTATGGTCGAAGGAATGATAGGCCGATTCTCGGACCATCTCGGCTGCGAGGTCAAGGCGCTCGCAACCGGCGGTCTGGCCGACGTCGTTGCTCCGCTCGTTCGGACTTTCGAGGCGGTTGATCCCTGGCTCACCCTCAACGGACTCCGCCTCATCGCTGAGCGGCAGCCACGGTAATCAAACAAGTTCGTGCAGCAGCTCCCGGACCTGCTTCTCGTTCTTGAGAAACCAGTGAGCCCTTGAGAGGTCGACTCCTACCTTGATAGACCAGCTGTCCGGGGGAAGCACCGAGAAGAGTTCTTCATCGGTCCAGTCGTCACCAATAGCGAGTACATAATCCCAGT
This sequence comes from Spirochaetaceae bacterium, assembly GCA_007694005.1. GTDB lineage: Bacteria > Spirochaetota > Spirochaetia > DSM-27196 > SKKC01 > SKKC01. Next base: position 46,412 of record RECN01000095.1, on the reverse strand, counting down.
CATCACTGTGAAGCCAGCGCATCGCAGCGCGCCCCTTGTTTATGTCGCTGTTCTTGACCTCGAGGATGTTGTGTCCCTCGATCACGGCCAGATTCAGGTTGCCGGTCAGACTCAGCAGCGCATCCCTGAGTTCGCTGACCCGTACAGCACCGAGCTCCGGCTCCGCTTTCCGGTAAGACCAGGAGAGGCTGTATTCTGACTCCTCGATGCGCGATCCAGGGGTCCGGTCTGCGTAGCGTTCGAGGATGGGTCTGATGTTATCCATCCAGTCATTGTTCAGCTGTTCGACCAGTTCCCAGTCGCCGTCACGGAGTTTTATCCAGACTCCGTAGCCTGCGACGAGACCGACATCCAGATGTCCGAGCCACGATGCCAGCTCTTCCCGGCTCCGGCTTGAGACTATAACGACCTCGTTTCTTCTGTCCGCAGCGAGACGCTCTATCGTACTTAGAAGCTCCGCATCGGGTTTTCCTTTGGTCTGGTCGCTTCCAAAACCGACGAGTGTACCGTCGTAGTTGAGGAACAGAAGCCGCTTCCCTGCAGCCTGGTACTGTGCAATGAGGTCTTTTCGATTTTCTCCGCGCAGTCGTCGGTTCTGCAGGCTTGCCCGGTTCTCTCCAGCGAGCTCGAGTTTGTCCATGAAATCGTGAGCCCAGAACTGCACGTCATACCGGGACAGACGTCGGTGGATGCGGCGGTTGTTCTGTTCCTGCTCTTCGGGACTGAGTTCGAGGGCGGTGCGGATGGCCTCGGCGATACCGTCCATATCGCTGGGATTGACGATCAGACTCTCGCTCATTTCCCGTGCAGCGCCTGCCGTCTCCGAAAGTACAACCGTGCCCTGATAGTCCGAGCGGGCGGCCACGTATTCTTTCGCAATGAGATTCATCCCATCGCGGACAGGCGTCACGAGAAGCACTTCGGCTACCCGGTAGATGGCTGTCAGCTGTTCAAAGGGAAAGGTCCGGTAAAAATACAGAATTGGCGTCCAGTCTATCGTACCGTAGGTACCGTTTATGGTGCTGACGAGTTCATCGAGCTCGCGCTTCAGCTCCTTGTAACTTTCCACTTCGGTTCGCGACGGAGCAACGATCATGATCAGCTCGACTTTTCCGTGGTAATCCGGATAGCGCTCGAGAAATCGATGAAATGCCTGAATTCGGTTGGGAATACCCTTGGAGTAATCGAGCCGGTCAACGCTGAATATGATCCTTCGTCCACGAGCCGATTGCCGGATACGTTCTATTTCTTTCTGTACCTCAGGCAGACTGCTTGAAGCCGCGTACTTTTCGTAGTCGATACCCATGGGGAAGACATCAACCTTTGTCATTCTGTTTGGTCCCTGTATCGTCCCGAGGTTGTTATCCATGCCGAGCAGCCGCCGGACGCTGGAAAGAAAGTGCCGCGCGTAGTCATAGGTGTGAAAGCCTATGAGATCTGAACCCAGCAGACCGTTCAGAATGTCGTTGCGCCAGGGCAGGAGCCTGAACAGCTCATAGCTTGGGAAGGGAATATGCAGAAAGAACCCGATGCGCGTGTTGGGAAACTCTTCACGGATCATGCCGGGAAGCAGCATCAGCTGGTAATCGTGCACCCAGACAAAGTCACCAGGCTCGATTACCTGACGGAGTTCTTCGAAGAACTTCTTATTGACCCGCTCGTACGCCGCCCAGAGTGTCGGATCGTAGTCCACGTAGGTGGGAAAGTAGTGAAACAGCGGCCAGATAGCCTTGTTGCAGAAACCGTAGTAGAAGGTATCGAGATCCAGGCTTGAGAGCGAAACCGCCACACTCTTGTGTTCCGTACGGAGTGTTCCAGCGACTTCCTCGCGCTCTTCCGGCGTAAGCGTGTCGTCTGCGAGGCCACTCCATCCGACCCAGAGGCTGTCAGATCGGGAAAAGAACGAACTCAGACCCGTGGCGAGACCACCAACGCTTGGATTGTAGCTGAATCCCTCGTTCGTTCGCTGGGCTGAAACACTGAGTCTGTTTGATACAAGAATTATTTTGGACACGTATCCCCCTCAGCCTTCAGGGTAACAGAAGCCGGATATTTTGTGGAGTCAGGGAAACCGCATTGTATTGACACGTACGCGCCGGTCTGCATAAAGTGCGCTCCATCATGACTAACGAAATCCTCTGGCTCGGCATGCTGCTACTCAACTTCGCCCTGATACTGCTCTCGTACAAGGTCTTTGGTGCGGTCGGGCTCATCGCATGGGTGGCCCTTGCCGGTATCATTGCCAACATTCAGGTTACCAAAACGGTAGAACTTTTCGGCCTTACCGCGACCCTGGGCAATATCGTATACGCGACATCATTTCTTGCGACCGACATCCTGAACGAGCGACACGGAGCGGGCATGGCCCGTCGTACGGTATGGATCGGATTTGCTGCGATTGTGTCGGCGACCCTGCTCATGACTATGGCTATACAGTTCATCCCTGCTGCCGGGGACTATATGGCGGGTCCGTTGCGTGATATTTTTTCGCTCCTGCCCCGGATTACCGTAGCAAGCCTTATGGCGTACGTCGTCGCACAGCTGCACGACGTATGGGCCTATGATTTCTGGAGGAGACGTGTCCCTGGAAAGTTGTGGGTACGGAACAATCTGAGTACGGCCGTAAGCCAGGCAATCGACAGTATTGTATTCACGTCTGTCGCGTTTATCGGTGTGTTTCCTGTCTCGGTATTTCTGGAAATTCTGCTTACGACCTACCTGCTGAAACTCCTGGTCGCTGTTCTCGACACGCCCATGATCTACATCAGTCGAAAGGTCCGCCCGCTGGTGCAGTGGGACTTCGACTCAACGCCAGATACCGTGTCATGAACGGTGTTTATTCTTTCCAGGGAAAGATCATGCCCCGGAGTGTCCTTGACCCGACCCGTTCACGTTCATCGTAGAGAAGTTCATCCCAGGGAATCGCCGAACGTTTCGCGTCGGGATGCTCTTCGAGATAATCGTACTTCATGAGTCGGAGCTTGAAGCCGGTCTGCATCCAGATGAGGACCCCCATGGGTCCGGGGATCAGAAAGGCCAGAGGAAGCGAGAGCACTGTCAGCGCGATGATACCGGCGGCCATAAAGAGCGAGAACCCGGTGTTGTCAAAGAACACCATGAACGATTTCTTGAGTACCGGGCCGATCTTTGCGTTCAGGCGCGTTCGTACCGGTAACACGAACTGACTCGACAGGATCCAGATGACACTGGCCCAGAACAGGAAGACCAGAGCAGCGAGGCCGAGTATGTTCCCCATCGAAGCGTAAACCGGTACCGCCACCGAGGTTATGAAGGCCTGAGCGAGAAATATGCCGCCGAGGACAAGGCTGACCGGCATGGCTTCCTTGATGTATCCCCAGAAGGCTTTCGGCCCGACACTCGTGTAGTCAGTCATGTCGCGGGCTACAAACGCGAGCCCGCCGAGATAGAGAAACACCAGAAGCACTCCGGCTGCCCAGCCGAGGATGGACAGCAGGCCCCCGGCGACCCCCATGAGGGTGTCCAGGGCCAGAAACGGAACAGCGGCCACCAGCACGAAGCCGAGATTGTATAATGCCGCACCGAGCAGGTTGTCCCATGTGTCAAAAAACGCTTTCTTTATCGTAAATCCAATCATAGTATGCCTCGCAGTATATCGCCCGTATTCTCACGAGAGCAAGTATCAACTTTCTATTGCACCGCCGGGTGTTGCCACTTGCGCGTATCCTGACAGCCCCCGTACCCTTACCGGTATGAAACACAGAGTACTTGGTAAAACCGGATGGGACGTATCAGAGATCGGGCTTGGCACCTGGCAGGTTGGTGGCGGGTGGGGAAAAACCTTCGATCGCTCCCACGCCAACAGAATTCTCGAGACGGCAATCGATGAGGGGATAACGTTTTTCGATACTGCGGATGTGTATGACGGTGGTTCAAGCGAAGCAGCGGTCGGCGCCCTCGCGAAGAAGTACGGAGACCGGATACGAGTTGCAACGAAATGTGGAAGGCGTCTGAACCCGCACGTCGCGGACGCGTACACCGCAGACGCGATACAGGGTTTCGTGGAGGACTCTCTGTCGAATATGGGTCTGGAGTGCATTGATCTGGTGCAGCTGCATTGTCCTCCTGGCGACGTATACTACCGTCCGGAGCTGTTCCGTGCCTGCGAACGACTGGTCGAGCAGGGAAAAGTACGGGCATTCGGCGTCAGTGTCGAAAAGGTCGAAGAAGCGCTGAAGGCAATCGAGTACGACGTTATTTCTTCGGTTCAGGTTATCTTTAACATGTTTCGGCATCGGCCTTCCGAACTGCTCTTTCGCGAGGCAGAACGACGAAAGGTCGGGATTATCGTTCGCGTGCCCCTGGCCAGCGGTCTTCTCAGCGGCAAAATGACCGTGAATCACCGTTTCTCTGAAGGCGATCATCGCAATTTCAACCGTGAGGGACAGGCTTTTGACAGGGGTGAGACCTTTTCCGGCGTTCCCTTCGAAGAAGGGATCAAGGCTACCGAAGAAGTTCAGGCCGCTCTCGGAACGGATCGCCCGCTTGCGGAACGCGCCCTGCAGTGGATCCTCTCGTTTCCTGAGGTTTCGACGGTCATTCCCGGCGCGTCGCGCCCCGATCAGGTGGTGTCGAACGCGCGGGTATCCGGTTCAGGACCGCTTTCCGCGAGCCAGATGAGCGCCGTACGCCACATCTACGATCAGCGGATCAGGGAGTCTGTTCATCACCTCTGGTGATCCAGTCGATGCTCAGTCTGGCAACGAGATCGCGTTCGGAGTCATTGGTGAGCACATGACCGCTGTGCGTCAGAGTGTGTTCCGCATGAACCGCACTCCCGATCCGTGCGGCCAGGTATGACGCCGTTTCAGTCGGAACGGTGTTGTCCTGTGTAGACACGATTGTGAGGGTTGGTGCCTGTACCTGACCGAGACGTTTTCGTGCCCGGCGCATGAGCCGATACAGGCGGGCTACAGGCATGTTCCACTGCCAGGACCAGTATTCATCAACCAGTCTTCGAATCTCGGGCTGATCGTCGTAGGTGTTGTGAGGGGTGATCGCCTTCCGCTTCACAAACGGGCCTATGAAGCGGGCAAAGGGTACGAGTCGGTTTTTCACAAGCAGCGCCGGGGCGGCAAGGACGAGTGAGTGTACGGGTACTGTCGAGGCGAGAAGGACACCGAGGACGCCTCCCATGCTTAACCCGCATACGCTGACCCGTGCGTGTCGCCCCGCCAGGTCGTAATATGCATCGAGCACCCTGCGCTCCCAGTCGCGTTCGGTCGTCTGCAGGAAATCGTTTCCGTCGGTTCCATGACCGGGCAGACGCGGACAGGACACCGTGAAACCAGCTTCATTCAGCGTGTTGCCGAGGAAACGCATGTCATGTGGTGATCCGGTGAAGCCGTGTATCAACAGGACCGCGTGCTCGCCACCTGACAGGTGGAAGGGCTGTGATGCGGGCAGGGTAGTGGTGTGATGATCTGCGGTACTCATATCATATTAGATAGTGATAAAGCGTCGGGCTGTCCACCACTCTGGTGGGCAGCCCGGAGGTATTGCCGGTAGCGATTACCCGCTTTTGCCCACAGCATCTTGCGCCGTCGAGTCCGGTAGTGAAATATATTGCTGGTAAAAAGGCGCAACGGAAATGACATATATACATTCGCTGCTCGCCCGAAACGTGAGGAAGGCGAGGAGAAACCTCGGATACACACAGTCCTATGTAGCAGAACAGTGCAATGTCTCCACGGGACACATCAGCGAGATTGAACACGGAAACAAGTTTCCCTCGGCTCGACTGTTCGAGCAGCTCGCGCACGTGCTGGCTCTTGAGCCCTACGAACTCATGCTCGACGGGCAGGTACCGGAAGTCCCCGATCACCATCAATCGGTTTCGTCGTTCGCAGATCAGCTCAAACGACAGCTAGTGGTACACGTCGATGAACTCGTCAGAGAGTACCTGAACCACTGACTCGGTGCGGACCAGGTCGTTTATTTGCATCTCTGCTGTGAATGTAGCATAGTAAAAGAAAACAGGAAGTGCGAATGCCTACCGGTGTCTTTTTCGTGTCAGAAAACAAACCGCTTGCCGAAGAGGTTTTCAACAGTCTGAAAGAATGCGATGTTCCCGTCCGACCATACTGTCTTTCCTCACAGTGGAGGGAAACACCGATTTCGGAGTTACCGCATTTGCTCAGTGACCTTCTCCATTTTGTGGTAATTCCTCCGGAAGATCCTGACAGCGAAGCGTGGTTTTCGTTCATCATGGGCTACGCGTCAGGGAAAGAAATCGGGGTCTCGATATACTGTCCCCGCGAAACTGCGACGCTGCCGGTCTGGCATATGGACAGTACCGTGCACACCGCGCTTGATGATCTTGTGAAAAACGTATCCTACGAGTATCGCACAGCGTTCGGTCTGGCGTGCATGGACCGTGCCCGCGACGAAATCGTACAGAGAGGGTACGGCATTACAGACGACGCCTTTGCCTCTGTCGTAACTGACGGCAATGCCGAACTTGTGGAGTTATTTCTGCAGCTCGGAATGTCCGGGGACACCGTAAACTCGAGTGGCGTACCGGTGTTAAACCTTGCCGTTCGCGGAGGACACCTCCCGCTAATCGAGATCCTGCTCGCGAAAGACGTGAACGTGAACGCCGTCAGTGCCGACCGTGGCAACACGGCGCTCGTAGAGGCTGCCAGTCGCGGCATGACCAGCCTCGTGCGGCTCCTGCTGGAGTCCGGGGCGGAACCTGATATTCAAACCAAGAGCGGTCAGACAGCGCTCATGCTTGCCGTTGCCGAGGGGCACCTCGCAGACGCCGAAGTCCTTCTTGAGGCCGGTGCGAACCCCGACATGGCCGATAAGCTTGGTATGAGTGCACGGAAGTACGCCAGCCTGTTTAAACACGAGTCTCTGCTGCCCCTCATGGTCCATGCCGGGGATGCGCCGGACGAGAGCAATCTTGACAGCAGCGAGCCTGCCTCACTATCGTATGCAGGTAATGCAGCGGAGTGACATCGTACGCATCATACATCTTCATCGTGTGCACGGCGCATCCGTGTTCCTGCACCCCTTTCAGCACAAGACGAGCATGGTCGGGGTGGTCGGCCCGGAACGCATGCAGGGGCTGTACGGCGAAGACCCGGCCGTAGAGCGGTTCTCTGAATTGCGCCGGCATCTGCATCGCATTGCCGAAAAAGACGCCGCACAATGGGTTCTCGATCAACGCTTCGTGACACGCTTCGTGCTCTCCGGCGCTGTGTTTCTGTCGGTTTTCGTGGTCTCAAGCGTAGTGCTTCGAATACCCGTGCCGATCGTGGATGATCTGCTGATTGCGCTCGGATCGGCCATAGCCTGCTACTTTTTTCTTGCCCGGCGGGACACGCACAGCCGGACGACGCGCACGAAAGTCAACGAACTGCGCCACGAGATAGATCACGTACGTTTCGAGCATTCTTCGACCGTAGCATCGGTGGAAGCCGTCCTCCGGCGTTTCGATACGAGTAACCCCGAAGAGATTCTCCACGAACTGAAGCATATACAGCGAACGCGACCGGTCCTTTCTGCGGTGCCGCAGGTCGTCGAAGAGGAAAAAGCCGTAATTGACGATTTGCGCCGGTATCTGACCGACACCCTGCGGCGGAAGCGCATGTACTCGTGTCGGAGGATTATCGAGAAATGGATGAGAAAACCTGAGTCCGCGACGCTCACCTATGCCTTGCGGAAGCTGAGGAAAAAAGAAGCCGATATAGCGCTTGTCGCGTTGCTCGTTTATCTCGACCACGCGCGGGTCACCGCCCTGCGTCTCGCTCCGTCGCCATCGCAGGACAGCTGAACAGGCTTATTCCGTTTCGTCTTCCTGTAGAAGCAGACCGGGATCACGGTCGAGTTCTTCGAGGTCTCCGAGCCGGAACATATCCCGCTGAAGCTCAAGGCTCCGTCGGGCGCTCGCCAGAGTCTCCACTGCGGGGTTGAATGCCGGATCGAGTGCAACCGCTTCCTCAAGCAGTGAAACTGCCTGCGAGAGCTCTCCTTCTACCAGAGAGATAAGTCCTTCGAGGTAAAGGTCTTCAAGACGTTCCCGACGTTCGAGTCGTCCGCGATCCCCGAAATTGAATCGGGCCTGTATGCTGAAGTTATCCGGCGCACGCAGACTCGTTGTCAGATCGAGTGTGTACACCGCGGCGAGACTGACCTCGTCAAAATCAAGATTTCCACCTAGGCTGAATCGGGGATTCCCGCCTTTCAGTCGAAAACCCGCACCTGCGTCGAAGAAGTCGGTAATCTGTACATTGATTCCGGTCTGCACCGCAGGCGGAGCCGCGGGAACATCGTCGTATAGCGAAACAGGGAACTCGGCATCAAATGCGATGAGTAGGGGACGAATCGGTCTGTACGCAATACCACCGGCGATGTGCGTAGGAAGTGGGTCACCAAGAACGGCCGGTCCAAGGTTCCGGGCAACGAGGCCGACGGAGAGGTTTCGTTCGCGGGCAGAATGAAACTTGAGTACGTTAAACCGTGTGAGAAGCCCGATATCAACGGCCACTGCGGTGGCGCTCTGCCCGGGGCTGATCGATTCCGGCACGCTTCGGTGAGCCAGTCGGGTGTTCAGTCCTACGCTGAGTCCGTGGAAATAGTAGCTTCGAAAAAGGTTGTACGATACGTTCAGCAGCCCCGCAAATTCGCTGTAGCGGGCGCTTGCGGTCTGTCGTCCGCGGTCGTCACGCGCGGTGAATGGAACGTGCAGATAGCGGGCGTCCGCTCCTAACCCGAGGTCGTCGAATCGTATGGCGTAGCCGAGCGATTCTATGGACGAGTCCGCGATGTGGTTCTTGTGAGACAGCGCGAGCTCCGTGTATCGCAGCGTCGCGGTTGCCGCCGGATTGGCGTTCAGCGCCCCGACATCGGGGCCTGCCGCAGTGAATGCGCCACCCATAGCCTCGTGTCGACCGCCAAGGGGAATCTCAAGAACAGGAAAGGCGGTAAGTCCCGTGTCTCCCCACCAGCGCATCCCGAACTCGGTATAATCGGCATAAAAATCAGCGCGATCTTCGGCGGTTATCCCGTATGCAACACACAGGGCCATACCGAACATCATCGCGAGGCGTAGACGTTTTCGTGTATCCGGGCTGTGTACTCTGGTGTGAGTCACTTTTTTGACCTCGTGAATAGGAGTATATCCCGAAATACCTTCGTTCTTCCACTCGGAACGGGCAATTTACGATCTCTCAGCTACTGTATCGACATACATCGACCGGTGCATGACGCGTGAACGTGGTATCAGCAGAGTTGCGATCGTCGGTTGCGAGTTTTCGAAAGCTGCGTTGTGTATGCGCCGATAAGCGTAGTAAGTTCATGTATTGATAGAACGTACGGTGCATAAACCGTCTGTCCGAAGGCATTGTGAGGGTCGTGATTTTCAACCGTTCGGTTACCATGCGTGCGAGATTCCTCCTGTTCTGTGTTCTCCTGACTGCACAGGCTCTGCCCGTGCTGGCGTTCGGAGCCCGCGAGGATCCTGTTGCACAGGCCGAAGAACTTATAGAGCAGAATCGCTTCAACGATGCCGCCACCCTGTTACGCGAGGTGGTTCGCCGTCAGCCGGAGCGTTTTGACGAAGCCGAAGCCCTTTTCCGACGCATCCGACAGGTACGCGGTCGATACAATGATCTCTGGCAGGAGCTGATATTCATACTCGAGAACGAGCCGGACAACGTCGAACGCGCGTTTCGAGTGATCGCAGAGATGGAAACCATCGATGATGCTCCGTCGGCCGAGGCCGTTGCAGAGTTTCAGCAGTGGCGTAACATCGTCGTGTTGCGGTTCAACCTTGACAGCTTTGAACAGATCAACGCCGAGGCCTCACAGGCCATACGCGACGCCCGCTATGTCGATGCATTGCTGACCTACCGCGAAGGACTCGGGCTGTTCCGCGAGGAGTTCGAGAGCCTTCCATACGCCGATGATCTCGGTCCCCGGGCCTTTGAGATAGAAGTTGAGCTATCCGTCGCGGCTGAAACCCTCGGATCGCTCGCAGTGTCCCTGCAGGCGGCTGTAGAGCGCTATGTCGACGCAATATCAGTCGAACAGATCGATGAAGAAAGCGTGTCGACTGCGGTTTCCGAGGTCAGAAATCGTCTCACAGATTACTTCGAGGCCGAGATTCGGCTTGCTGCCCTCGGCAGTGAACTGATCGAACTCGGGCAGGAAGCCTCCCGACGTCGTGCCATGAATGATCCGGACCCGTATCTGACCTTTACCGCGTGGTTTGCCTTTGGACGTACCGCGGCAGGCGGAAGGGAAGGGCTCTTCGGTGCAGCACGTGCTATAGCAAACGAACAGATTGGCCTGATTTTCGCGTCCGGACCACCCGATGCCCGGGAACGCGTGGCAGTTGCCGACGGGTACATTGCCGAGCGTGTGTTTGACGTCGCGTCGAGCGCGTGGCGCGAATCGGCGACAGCGTTCAGGGCCCTTGACGACATCCTGTCCGCGCTCGACGCGTGGGAAACGTTCCGTTCACAGGAGGTACCTGACCTGAGCCGGGCTGCTGTTGAGACCCGGGCCGGCGAACGAGCCGTGTTTCGCTTCGGTACCGAGTCGTCGGCCACCACGGCCGAACTGACCGAACTCTGGGCTGACGTCTCCATGACGTATACGGGTACAGAAGACGATCTCGATTCGTGGAGTTCCGTGGCACAGAGCTACCGTGACGCGCTTGAGGTTCGTGATCGTTTTCGGGGTTTTTCGGAGATGCGGACTGAGGCCGACGGCCGGGCGGATGATATCGCCGAAATTTCCGTGCGGAGCATAGAACAGATGGTCGAAGACATCGCCGAACTCGATAGGGAAATTCTCGCAAACCTGTTCGAGAATCGCTTCGCTGAGTATTCGCCGCGCTACGATGAACTCGTTGAACGTCAGGAGTCGGCCGAAGTGATTGCCTTCGTTGGCGTGGATGCGGAGACTCCCGGCAATATTCCGGATCGTGCGGTGGCACCACCGGAAGACGATACCGAAGATCTGCTTCTGTTCCGCTATCCGGATATCGCATCGGAGCGCATGAATGCGGTTCTGGCGGAGTCGGAAGCGCTTGAAGAGGACTTGCAGACGACGCAGGACCTGTTCGACGAGGCAAATGAACCCGTCAGGACGGATACTGATGTGCAGGACGCGCGTGGCCGAATCGATGAGCTTCTGCGGCGTCTTCGTGGTCTACAGGCTGATGTGCGAATCGCGATCGAGGACGCAGATGAGCGCTTTGCCGAATCCCTGTTGTTGCAGGATGAGGTTGTCGCGACGCTCAACGATGCGGAATCGCTGGTCGAGAACGATCCCGATTCGGCTCAGACCCTGTTTGATTTCGCATCCGATATGCTCGTCGAATCCCTCGATCTCCGCCAGGATCCGGTTTTCCGCTCGGAGATGGACAATCGTCTTGCGGCGCTCGGCTCAGAGATACAGGAAGCGCGGTTTCGCATTATCATCGTTGAGGTTCGTGACATGATCGAAGAAGGCCGTCGCCTCTACCGCCAGGATTCTTTCGGTGACGCCGAAAGCGTTCTCATCGAAGCCAGAGAGCGGTGGAACAGTGTCAACGACGAAGAGAACACTGAGGTGCAGTTCTGGTTGAGACTGACACAGTCCGCGCTGAACCTCCAGGGAGACAGGGATCTGACGGAAACTGATCCGCTTTTTCGTCCGCTTGCCGGGTACCTGAGTCTGGCATTTGACGCTTTCGAACGGGCACAGGCGGCCCGGGAAGCCGGCAACGAGGCGCAGAGCGAGCAGCTGCTCTCGCGGGCGGAAGACAACATACAGGCCGTCGTGAGTGCGCGTCCGTTCAATCAGGAGGCGAGGGTTCTGAGTCTCCGCATCGCACGGCTCAACAGTCCTGATGAGTTCCCGGCTATTTTTGAGCAGCGTTACCAGCAGGCACTCAGCCGGGCTGAGGTTGATCCTCTCTCGGCACTGAACGATCTGTACGATCTTCAGGAAATCAATCCGGACTTTCCCGGCATGACACAGTCGATTGAGCGGCTTGAGATCGCCGCAGGAATCCGTGAGCCACCCGTGGATCAGACGGCCCTGAACCGATCGACTCAGCTCGTGAACCAGGCCAGGCAGGTGTGGCAACGCGGTGTTCGGGAAACTGCCGAGCGGGCGCAGGGGCTTTTGCAGGAGGCCCTCGAGCTGAACCCCGAAAACAGGAACGCAATCTCACTTCTTGACCAGGTGCGTCTGGATCTCGGAAGCACAACGGCTGCGACCCTCTCGACAACGGGCCTTCAGCAGCTGCGGCAGGCCGAGAACCTGTATCTCGACGGCTCGATTGGCCGGGCAATCGTCATCGTGGAGCGGCTGTGGCAGGAAGAAGACAATCGCCGGTACTCGCCGCTTTCAGATTTAAGAAACAGGCTACTGGGGCAGTAATGAGACACAGGCGACGAACCCGGTCAGGCATCACACGTTTTGTCCTCATGCTTCTCGCGCTGCTCGCGAGCGTGGGGCAAACAGCGTCTGCTGTCGAGTTTTTCGAGCAACCGCGTTTAATCGTCCCGCAGAACGCCCGTTTCCCCGTCGTCGAGTCGGTCAACGGTGAGCTTATCGTAATCTATCAGGAGGCCGTTGCCTCCTCGGCCGGACGCGGCGGTGAGATCCACCTGAGGCGGATGACAAGCAGCGACGGGCGTGAGTGGACCGATCTCGGCCGTTTCGGATCGTCTGTACGGTTCAGCGAAACCGAGCCGAACCTGTTCAGCGCAGTCGTTACACCCGATAAGACGATCTATGTCGCCCTTGCCGTTGAAGATACCCTGACCGTGATATACCGGAGTACGAACGCAGGGCAGTCGTTTACCCGGCTGACGGAGATTCGGACTGTCACAACGTCGGTTGCGCCACAACTGTCGGCACGGAACGACAACGGGCTCCTGCTGTTTGTGAACCAGGAGCGCGAGGCACAGCTGAATATCCAGTCGGCGGCCAGTGATGATGGCAGGACGTGGAGCGATTTTGAGCCGCTCAGGGCCGAACGTTCCCTGCTTTTGAGTTTTCTCCCTGCGCATGTTTCGACGCCCGACGGTGAGTTTCTCGTTTACCAGGGACTCGCCGCCGAAGGTGGTAGCCAGTTTAACCTGTACGCAGCCCGGTCCACCGACGGAGGCCGAAGCTGGTCGGAGGCCGTTCGTTTCACGAACTTCCGGAATCCCGGCAGCGCCGCCGATCCTGACGGCTTTGATAATCAGAGGCCCCACCTGTCGACCGGTGAGCGTGGTGTCGTCGTGACCTGGGAGCGCCGACAGGGACGGGAGTCCGCCCGGGTTTTTTCGGCAGATCTGCGCACGGATCTTCAGGCTGATCGTATACGGCAGATCAGCTCGGGTCTCAGAAGTGCTAACTCACCTCGACGGTTTACCTTTAACGGAGATGAACTCTTCACATGGTTCGATGAGGCCGCGGGACAACGGCGCATTATTCTCGCAGAGCCGTTCCGGACGATTTTTCAGGAGCGTGTCATCGGCCAGATGCCTGGAAACTCGACGTTTCCGGAACCTGTCGTTCACAACGAACGGCTGCACCTGTTCTGGCAGAACGATCAGAACGGTCGACGTGGTCTCGCGTATCTTGAGCCGGATCAGCGGGTAGATCCTCCGCGTCTATCCGGGCGGAACTTCGCCGCCGGTCTTCGTGCTCCACGAGAAGTCGCTGAGATTCAGCTTGCACCACCTCCCGATCCGTCGGGCATACAGGGCTATGCCTGGGTGTGGAGTCGTGATGCCGAAGCTCCCGTTCCGACCGACGTTGCGACAGCGGGCGATACCGCAACGCTGCGGCTCTCCACCGATGAGGACGGAGACTGGTTTCTGCGCGCACGAGCGCATGACCGCGCCGGAAACTGGTCTGAACCCGCGACAATACGCTTTGTTCGGGATCTGACTCCACCTGATCCTGTCGTATTCGAGGAGCCGGAGCGCGATGCCCTCGGCTTTCTGACGTCGAATACCTTCACCATAGAGTGGCAGGAGTCGGATTCGCCCCACATCGCCGGATACTCGTTTACCTTCGTTTTTCTCGGACCTCAGACGGTATCCTTTGATCCGGATGCGTCACTTCCGGAACCTCCGCGGCGCATAATGACTACCGACACGCGGGTTTCGCGTACGAACATGGATAACGGGCTCTGGGCTCTTCGGGTGTCGCCGGTCGACGACATCGGTAACTTCGGTGAACCACAGACGCTGTTTCTGCGCTTGAACCGGTATGTTCCTGTGACCATCGTAAACTTCGTCGAATCGGAAGTTGACCGCCTCGGGAGAACCCTTATAGAGATCAGGGGACGTGGCTTCGCCTCTGAAGGCCGCGTGGAACGGATCATCCTGGACCGTGACGGTACTGAACCCTACGACTACGTTTTTACCCCAACGGGTGAGGAACGTTTTACCGTACGGGATGACCGCAGCATAATCGGGCCGATCATCGACACGATTGCGAGCGGTCGGTATCGCCTGGGTATCGTGCATCCCGCACGCGGCACCTACTGGACGGGACCTCTTCTGGATCTTGAGGCGACAGGTACCGTCAAGTTTGGTGATTTTACCGTTGGATATCGGCCCGACTACGTTCTCCAGACGCGTGGTCTGACCTTATCGGCTCTTGCGCTCGTTTCGTGGCTGACCTCGGCACTGCTCGCCCTTACCGCATTGCTCGCCGTGACGCGTCTCGCCTCGATCACCAGAGAAGGGGTCATGCTGCACCGGGATGTGCGCGCACTGATCACAGGAGAGCACCTTGTTACAGATCAAAAGCAGAAGAGGATGGATCGTATGAGACGTCGCGGACTGGGATTGAGGGTCAAGTTTACCCTGTTTTTTGTGACCCTGGTGGTGGCAGTCGTTCTGATGGTTGCCATTCCGCTCGGGAACTTCATCATAGGGACGCAGCAGGAGACACTCACGCAGGGTCTTCGTGGACGTACGAGTATACTGCTTGACAGTATTGTCTCGGGTTCGGCCCAGTTTCTGCCGAATGCGGAAAACAACCTGTTTGAGCTGAATACGCTTTCGCTACAGACAAACGCCGTGGAAGAGGCCCTTTTTGCAACGATTACCGGAATCGACGGCGCGAGCATGGATGAAGTCGTGTGGGCGTCGAGTGATCCGAGGATCACCCGGTCAACGGCGGTTCCTGACGACGAGCGGGTCATCGATACCGAGCGGCTCATCCGTGGTGAAAGTCGCTACGAGGATGAGCTGACCCCGGAAGTTGAACGCCTCTCGCAGCTGATTAACGACCGTGCCCGGGAGGCGCTCGGAGACATACCCGAACGGATAGACCGCCTGAACCGCGAGCGCATAGACGTTGCGGTCGCCGGGGGGCCCGGTGCCGAAGACCGGGTCGGCGAGCTCGACGACACGATCAGCGTTCTCATAAGCCAGCAGCAGGAAATCCTGAATGACGTCGGGAACATCGTCGTAAGCATCCCCGAACTCAGCGCCGACACCGTCCTGGTTGCCGACACGACTGAGTACCTCTTCTACAAACCCATCGTGTACCGGGAGATGAACGAGGATGTGTACTTTCACGGCCTGGTCCGCATACTGGTCTCAAGCGAACGCATTATCGAAGAGATACAGGTATCACAGCGGAACCTGATCATGACGACCGGAATAATCACCCTCGTCGCGGTTGGTATCGGAGTGATCGGAGCGCTTCTTCTTGCATCCATTATTGTCATTCCGATACGGCGTCTCGTCGATGGCGTTGAACTCATACGCGACACCGAAGACAAGGCGCAACTTGAAAACCACGTCATCAGGATAAACAGCAGAGACGAGCTGGCCACGCTTGCCGGTGTAGTGAACGAAATGACTCAGGGACTGGTGAAGGCTGCGGCTGCGAACAAGGACCTTACCGTCGGTAAGGAAGTACAGAAGATGTTCATTCCGCTGAAGACCGACCAGTCAGGTCAGAAACTGACAACCGCGGCCGACGAGACCGAAGACATCGAGTTCTTCGGCTACTACGAGGGAGCGAAGGGCGTCAGCGGTGACTACTTCAACTATCGCAGACTCGACCGTGAACACTATGCGATCATCAAGTGCGACGTCGCGGGGAAGGGTGTCCCGGCAGCGCTTATCATGGTTGAAGTCGCCACAATCTACATCAGCTACTTCAGGAACTGGAACGTGTCGCAGATTGCGAAACTGCCGGAACTTGTCGAGAGCATCAACGATCTCCTTGAAGAACGCGGATTCAAGGGGCGCTTCGCGGCCTTCACGCTCGCGATCCTGAATGTAAAAACGGGTGTTGCCCGTGTGTGTAACGCGGGTGATACGCTGATGTACACGTATCAGTCGGCAACGCAGGATATGACCTCGACCACGCTGCCGACCGTCCCTGCTGCGGGTGTCTTCCCGAGTGAGATGATTCCCAACGGATTCCCACAGGTTGCGCACCGCCTGCAGGTCGGCGATATCCTGATGTTCTTCACCGACGGTATGGAGGAAGCAAAGCGCATCCTCCGCGATGCAGAGTTCCAGCCGACTGAATACGACGCGAAGGCAGTTGCGCGCTTTTCGCTTACTGATAACGGGGACGGGTCAGAGGCATCGGACGAGTCGGACGATGGAGCGGACAACCGAATCGGGGACGAGGAGTTCTCTATCGCGCGCATACGTGCGATCGTGAAAGCCGTTCAGTCAAAGGGCAGCTACGTGCTCGAGCGGGCGTTCAACCCGGTCCCGAATGAACGCCTCGTATTCGATTACTCCGATGTCGAGCCGAATGCCGAGAGTACCGTTCTCGCACTCATCGGGATTGAAAAGATCTTCAGGCTCGTTCCTGACCCCTCTGCCGGCGTCGACGACGAAATCAGCATAGACCGGGAAGTTGACGATTTCCTGGCGAAGACCTTCCTGTCGTATTCGGAGTACTTCCATCATCGGATCGAGAGCAGGGAAGAAGGACAGTATCGCCGCTACGCTTATCTGCGCGAGGATGATCAATACGATGACCTGACGATTCTATCGGTACGGAAGAAATAGGCCATAGACCGCAGACAGGTAAATTGTGCCGCCGGTATGACCGATATTTGGAGCATGAAACTGCGATATCTGCTGGTGTTTTGTATTGCGCTTGTCGCGACTGTGGTGACGGCTGGCGACCTGACTGTACAGAACGATACCGACGGCACGCTGGTGTATCTCATGATCACGCCGACGCGTTTCGAGTCGCTTCGTGCATCGGCGGATGCAGAGGGCTTCGCGGGGCTTTTTTCGGACTTCGCCCCGCGGCTTGACCGGATCCCGCCCCGCGGTGTGCGACTTCTCGAGGGCATGCCGAGCTCCAATCTTGTGCTGGTGGGATACATCGATCACCCGGACCGCAGCGACGGGACGGTCATGGCGGTCGATCTGAGCCTCCAGGAGGCGACTGAGCTCATTGTTGTGCACGACGACACGGCGCTACAGGTCGACGGTCGGCGCATAGCGCTTCGGTCCTGGCAGTTCGTACCAGATCCCGCTCCAATCCATATCGACAACCGCTACAGCCAGTGGGTCACGGTGCCGGATCTGGCCGCCTTTCGCACAGACTTTCGTCCGGAAAGCTTTTCGCGTTTCACGACTTCCGCGCAGCGTGATCTCGCGCTCGACGATTCTCTCCTGTGGGGACGGGGAGGGAGCAGGCTTGAGCGGGTAAAAGCGCTTCGGTGGGAAAGCTCACTGTTCGTCATGGCAGCGTCCGTGTCCGAAATGAGTCCGAGTATGAGCATCCTGCTGCGCCTGTATCCGGACCGCGCGGGGGCCGAAGCGAACGAGTACACGATAGAAATACCGCTCAGCGACGTCGGAGGCCCGGTGCTGTTGTGGTCCTCCGAATCCGACCGGCCGCAGGTCGTCGGTGACTTCGTCCGGACCCGCTTCTTCGTTGAAGCGGAAATCCGCACAGAGCTGCTTCCCGGAGCGGTGAACGGTCTGTCCAACGGCAGCATAAGTTTCGATATCGGAACGAGAATATCCGATCACGGACTTCTCGAAGAGTTCCACCACACGACCGGCTTTGTCCGCGATATTCCCGGTTTTCACGGTCGTGTCAGCCCGTAAGCTGCCGTGAGCCCGGTACCTGTCTTGAGCCGCCCCCGCTTTTTTTGCGAACACTGCCATGGTGAGGTGAAGTCGACCGACAAGATCTGTCCTCATTGCAGTCGTTTCTTTGGTCTGGTGAGGTGTCCGCAGTGCTCTTACACGGGGAACGCCGAGCGCTTCAAGGTCGGATGTCCCTCCTGCGGGTACGCCGGCGGTCGCATGGATGGCGATGATGCACACAGCCACCTTGAAATCCTTCCGCTCGAAGACGTCGATCCCGACGGGTTCGAAGCCGGAAGAGGTCCAGCACGGGCCTGGTTTCTCGATTTGCCGCTGTGGTTCTTCATCGGCACGGCTGTCCTGCTTGTTGCCGTAATCATCCGGACCCTGGTCTGGCTGTTGTCCTGAAAAACGTTGACCTCTGCTGCAAAGCGGGCCTACTCTATACAGCATGAAAGCATTTCGAACATTTCTGCCGATATCGATTCTGCTGTCGCTCGTCCTTACACCCGCCCTTGCCTTCGACGGACTGCTTGAACGCATAGACGAGGCCTCGACGGAGGAGCGCTACGATGATCTGCGCACGCTGCTCGACGACGCGGGGCGACGTGCGTCAAACGGTCGGGAACGCGCTGAAGTGTACTGGCGACGCGCTCGTCTGCAACTCGTTCTCGTCGACCGTGACCGGGCGGCGGGAAACACGCCAGACCGCGAGCTCGTTGAACGCCTTGAGCAGGGAGAGGCCTACGCACAGCAGGCGATTGACGCGGACTCGAGTCTTGCCGAAGGACATTTCTGGATGGCTGCGAATATGGGGCGCCGTGGCCAGGTGAGGGGCGTACTCAACAGTCTCTTTATGGCAAGTGATGTCAGGGATTACGCGCAGGCTGCGATATCACGAGACGAAGGTCTGGCCGAAGCGTACCACCTGCTCGGAATACTATACCGCGAGCTGCCGGGGGGGATCATCTCGTTCGGTGACGATCAGCGTGCCGTCAGTCTGGGGCGTCGTGCGGTCGACCTCAACCGTGAGGACTACGAGCGTGGCGATGCCGATGATATTTTCTACCAGTATCAGATTGAACTCGCTCAGAGTCTCTGGGAACGGAACTGGAATCAGCGACGCCGCAGCCGCGCACACTCCGGACTGCAGTCCGATTTTCGCGCGGCGTCGACAGGGCTTGAACGGGCATTCACCTACGAAGGTGCCGTGAACATAGCCCCGGGAACGGATCGGGACGAGGCGCGGTCTATGATAGACGGCGTTATTCGCGCGCTTGAACGGCAGGGAAGCCTGAGTCAGGCACAGCGCGACCATCTCGCTGAGGCGCGGGGACTCCGCGAGGACTGGAACTGAGCCGACTATCTGCCGATATTGACTGTGTATGAGCACCTTATTCCACACACAGCGTCCGGTCGCGGGACGGTTGCGGTTTCTAATGCCATTGCTGCTGTTCGCGGTCCTGCAGCCGCTGCACCCGCTTCCTCGCGGCTTTGGTGATATCGCGTTCGGGTTGTCACGCGAGGACGTGGGCAGTCTGCTCTTCGAAGATCCAAACTTCAATTACCGCGGCGATCCCGACGTGCAGTTCCTTCCGCTGCGGGAACAGGTGGTAATCGACACTGCCGGGTTTGACTTCATCCGACGTGGATACTTTCAGTTTCACGGTAATCTCCTGTACTCGATCATACTCAGCCTCAACAGTCAGGAGATAGACTACTTTTCCATGTTTGAGCGGCTCAGCGAGCTGTACGGTCCGCCGACAGACCTGGACCCCCGACGCGTTATCTGGGAAGACGATACGACACGGCTTACGCTCGAGCGCCCGCTGGAGGTCAAGTATCTCGATCTGGTGGTCTTTCGGCAGCTGCAGAATGTGGAGTCTGTCCGTCGCTCCGATCGCGCTCGCGCGCGGGAGGAATTTCTTGATCAGTTCTAAACCGCTCGGCCGACGAATGCTCCTTCTCGCGAGCGGTCTTCTGTTTTTTGTGAGCGCGTGCAACACCGCCGCTACACCGACGCTCTACTCCATGCTCGTCGGAGATACGGAGTTTCAGGTTGAAATTGCCGATACCGACGACTCCCGACGACTCGGTCTCATGCATCGGGAGTCGCTGCCGGAGGGGCAGGGGATGCTCTTTGTCTTCGAACAGGATCAGAGATTGTCGTTCTGGATGAAGAACACCCACATCCCGCTTTCGATAGCCTACATCTCGTCAGACGGCATAATCCGCGAAATCCACGATATGACGCCCTTGTCGCTCGATGCCATCCGGAGCTCGCGTTCGGTTCGTTACGCCCTTGAGGTCAATCAGGGTGCGTTTGAGGCCGCCGGCATAGAGCCGGGTGATCGGGTGGTATTGCCGGAACGGGTGCAGCGCCGGTAAGGGCACCACCGTTCAGTCGGCGCTGTCGCTTTCTTCAAGCTCGGGGAAGAGTTCGAGCACCGGTTTCTCACCGTCTTCGCCTTTCTCGGAAACCAGTATTTCAATGGTACGCTCGACTTTGGAAAGATCTTTTTCCAGGCCTCGCGCCAGCCTGACACCTTCCTCAAAAAAGGCCGCCGCCTTTTCGAGTCCTGTTTCCGGTGTCCTGACGAGATCCGACAGCTCTTCGAGCCGTTTCAGCCTGTCTTCAAAAGTTTTCATGATTCTGCTCCATCTTTGTTGGGTATAGGCCCGACGCGTCCATCGTGAAAATCAATCGTGAACGCTGCGGTTTTGCGAGCCCGATCTGCCGTGCTCAGGATTTCCTCGTTCTGGTTCCGCACGATGGCATAGCCTCGTCGCAGGATATGCGCGGGGTCAGCGGCTTCGATCGTCGCCTTGCTGACCCTGATTCGATATCCGGCATTCTGAATCCGTTCGTTCATATGGTGGCTCAACACCTGTATCGCCTCGTCGAGTCGCTGCTGCCTCGGCTGCAGGATATAGCGCAGACTGCGTTCGAGCTCATCGGTGCTGAATCGTCTGATTGCAAGTCGGGCCCGATCGCGTTTGTCGAGAAAGGCCCGGACGATGCTGTGTCCGAGATTCACCACGGTGCCAACGAGTTCTTCACGGCTCGCACATACGACTTCTGCGGCGGCGCTTGGCGTCGGGGCGCGGTAGTCGGCCGCGTAGTCACAGAGTGCAACGTCGATCTCGTGCCCTACCGCTGATATGACCGGGATGGTCGATGCTGCGACCGCCCGAACAACCGATTCTTCAGAGAAAGCAAGCAGATCCTCGATTGAGCCGCCGCCGCGGGTCAGGATAATAACGTCACCGAGGGTGTGCCGGTTTGCCTGTTGCAGACCTGCGACGATGCCGGCAGCCGCTGCATCGCCCTGTACCGGGGTCGGTACGATGCACACGTCGACACCGGCTGCCCGGCGTTTCATGACGTGCAGGACATCTCTGACTGCCGCTCCCGTCGGGCTGGTGATCACCGCGACGCGGCGCGGAAAGGTCGGTAGTGGCCGCTTCTTGTCGGCATCGAAAAGCCCTTCGTCAGCGAGGCGCCGTTTCCGCTCTTCGAGCATGCGGAGAATCTGGCCCTCGCCGGACTTTTCGATGTGCTCGACGATGATCTGATAGCTTCCGCGGGGAGGATACACGCTCAGAGAGCCACTGAGGACGACCTGGTCACCGTCGGCGAGCTCGAAATCGAGTGTATTTCGCCTGTTTCTGAACAGGACCGCGCTGATAGACGAGGCATTGTCCTTCAGAGAGAAATACACGTGTCCACTGCTCGCCGGGCGAACGTTGGAGATTTCCCCTTCGACCCGGACGGAACGAAATCCCCGTTCGAGGACTGCCTTGATTGCCTGCGTGACTTCGGAGACGGTGAAGGGGCGTTTGTCAGGAGCGAGGTGATCATCCATAGCGTTCCTGCCAAGCTACATCAGATTCCTTGAATCGGGAAGGGGATTCTTGTGACAGCTTTATGATATAGTAGCTGCATGGTTCTCGCGATTATTGATGCCCTGCACATTCGATCATACGCCGGCTTGTCGCTCGGAGACGGTTCCAGCGCGGTGGAGCGCGCAGTTGGTTCAGCCGCTTCGCTGTCCGATGAACTCGTTCTGCTCGTCCGCCCGCAGCAGTCAGAAGCCACCGCCGATTCCACCACGATGAGCCTGAAACTCGGTGATGGACGCGTTTCTCTTCCGGCTTCGGTGAAGGTGTTTGAAGTACGTGACACATCGGCAGCCGGGGTTCTGTCTGTGCTTACCGAGCTTTCGGCTGAGGCTGAAGCGGTGTTATACAAGCGGGCCGACGAGCCGTGGATGATGGCCGACGAGGCGTCTTTGATCCTGTCCGAACACGTGAAGTACCGGGCTCACTACAGCTTCGCGGATGGGTATCCTGCCGGTTCGACACCGGTCGTTTTGAGCCCGAGTCTCCCCCGTCTGTTAGCGAAACTGGTGGAGGAAAGCGACGATACAGCCGTCGCCGACTGGCTTTTTACTATTCTGCAGCGCGACATAAACTCATTCGATGTCGAAACGCTGCTCTCGCCGGTGGATTTCCGCATGCTGCGTATCACCTTCCGCTGCGATACCCGCGCAAACTTCGTTCTGTGCAGTCGGTTTCAGGCCATACTCTGTGACGAGGCTACGGGCTCGGTTGTACCGAAAGACAGGTATGTGCGTGCAGTAGAGTCAAACTACGGACGCCTGAGGACCCTTCCGATGTACATGAGCGTGGAGGTTACCACCGCGCATCCCCAGAAGATCACGTATCTGCCGGACGTTTCGGCGGGCGACACCCGCGCTGACGGACCTGCGAACATGCCTGTCGGGCGTTTCCGGGAGCTGGTAAGCGGGCTGTCTTCGTACTCGCCGGAGGCAACAGTCGGGATCTGCACGTGGGGTGAGCCGCTTCTGCATCCTGATTTTCCCGCTCTCGTCGAAGCGGTCTGCGACACGCAGGGTCTTTCGCTGCTCGTTGAGACAAGCGGTATCGGCCGTCCTGTCGCCGAAATCGTCGAGCTCGCGAAACGCTACGGCAACAGAGTGCGCTGGATCGTCGCTCTCGATGCCATTGAGGAAGACACATATCGGGAGCTCCGCGGCGATGGATTTCCGGAAGCGAAGGCCTTTGCCGAGACCCTGATCGCCGAGGTGCCCGCGTACAGCTACGTTCAGGCCGTGCGCATGAAAGAAACCGAAGCGCATCTGGAGACCTTCTGGCGGTACTGGAAAGAGAAGACCGATCACATCATCATTCAGAAATATGATGATTTCTGCGGGCAGCTTCCTCCGCGAAAGGTCACCGATCTCTCGCCGGTACAACGTTTTCCCTGCTGGCACAACAAGCGCGATCTGTATGTTCGCATTGACGGAACCGTACCCCGGTGTCGTGAAGACATTCGCAGTGACCACGCCCTGGGCAACCTCTACGAACAGTCGTTCGAAGATATCTGGGAAGCCGGTGAGGCGGTTCATCGGGATCAGGTAGCAGGCCGATATACCGAAATCTGTGAGAACTGTGATGAGTACTACACCTTCAACTTCTGAGTATCCTGACTACACCGTCGTCGGTGGAAGCGGAGGCGAACGGGAAACCCGCCACACTCCGCTGTTCAGCGCCATTGTACTTAACCGGGGCGGAAGGTACCGACGCGGGGATCTCTTCGCCCGGCTTGAGCGTCTCGGTGCTTCGGACATCATATCGGTTGAAGGCGAGACGCCGCAGTACGATGTCGAACAGCTGACGGCCAGGTACCCGAAGGTCCGTTTCATGCTGCTGCACCGGCGCATGAATATCGGGCACAGAATTAATCTGGCGATGGGAGAGCTGAAGACCCGCTACGTGTTCGTCATCTGGAACGACATGAGCGTGGACGGAACGCTCGCGTCGCGGAGCGTCGATCGCATGCGCGAAGAAGAGCTACTGTGCATGGTTCCGGTGATCCGCAACGAACGCGGAGAGACCGTCCCGGGCATTATGGCCCCGGCCTTCTACCGGAGACTGCTTCGGGTGATACCGAAAACGCCCATAGTCGACGAGGAAGCGACGCTTTTTCCCTTTGATTACTGCGGGTTCTATCATCGCGAGCGGTTTCTGCAGCTGTACGGCTTCGATATTCAGATAGAACGCCCATACTGGCAGAAACTGGACTTCGGCTTCAGGGCATTCATGTGGGGCGAACAGATCAGGACCAACAGTTCCGTCCGTGCACAGCAGTTATCCGAAACCGAACCCGACGACACCACGCCCGATCTCGGGTATCGCAGGCTCTATCTCAAAGCGCTTGCCCTACGGTTTCAGAATGACTGTGGCATGCTGCCGTGGCGACGATTTCCTGGCTTTATGCTTCGGTCCGGAGCCGGTATTGCGGGATCCCTTCAACTCTTTCGGGAAATCCGTCGATGGGTATATGAGAACCGTTTCCGGTTCCGAATGAATGCCCGTAGTGTCACGGATTTGTGGGAGTATGATGAATGAAACGAGCAGTAATGCTGCAGGCCCGACTCGCGTCGCAACGTCTTCCCGATAAAGCTCTGCTCAAACTGTCCGGAGTTCCGGTCGTCGAGCACTGCATGATGGCTCTCAGCGGTATCGAAGCGTCCGAGTATCTGCTCCTTACCGACGAACAGAGTGCATCGAGGCTGGCCCCGTATGCCGAAGGCGCGGGCTTTACGCTGTGGATAGGAAGCGAGAACGACGTCCTTGACCGATACACCGGGGCCGTACACCGCTACGCGATCGACACCGTCATCCGCGCCACCGGGGATAATCCGCTCGTGAGCGCGTGGCTTGCAAACAGGCTTCTGACGATCCACGAGGCTGAAGGCGCCGATTACAGCGGGTTTCTGGGGATGCCGCTTGGAACCGGCGTGGAATGCATAAACGGTGCAGCACTCATTCAGGCCCACCACGATGCGACAGACCGGTACGACCGGGAGCACGTGGCTCCCTATCTGTACCGGCATCCCGAGCTGTTCCGCATCCATCGACCGAGCGTCGACGCTGAGCTCGCGTGTTCTACGCGGGTCACGCTGGACACCGAGGACGATTATCATTTTCTTTCGAGAATCTTCAGTGAGCTGTGGCGTGGTCGGCCGGTAGAGATACACGAACTCGTCGAACGGCTTCGCAAACCGGATCTGATCCGAAAGAGCGCATGAACCCGACATATCTCATCGTCCCCGATACCCGTTGTGCTCACGGTACCGGTCACATCCGTCGGAGTTTCCGCACGTGCATGGGCCTGTCCGGGTATGCTGCAATGTGCCTGGATTTTCCGTGGGACGGCCTGTTGCGCGATCAGGACGATTGCCTGGCCCTGTCTGACGGGTCGGAAGCGGTTGCACTCGTGAGCTGGCAGACGATCGAAACGGTGACACCGGCTATTATCGTGCTCGATGCCCAGACGCTTACCGTTGCGCAGATGTTGAGTCTGCTTTCGGTCGCGCCGGTAGTCGGCATCGATACCGGCGGAGAGGGACGTGCGTACGCATCGTTTCTGATTGATACGCTCGTTAACCTCGAAACGCATCAGCCGAATCTGTACGTACCCGATGCGCTCGATCTGCCCCCCCGTGTACGCACGACGCCTCCTTCCTCCGGTTCCCGCGCGCTCATCTGTATGGGGGGCGATGACATCGCAGACCTGACTGAGCCTCTGCTGCAGGCCGTAGCTCTGAGCAACCAGCTCGGGCCGGGTTCGGTCGATATCGTGCTCCCGGCGTCCTGCTTCGAGCCCGCAGGCGGCCTTCCGCAGCGCCTTGAAGCGTTCCCGGTAACGGGACGTGTGCATACGACAAACCGTCTTGCGGCGCTGCTCGGTGAGTACGACATTGTATTCTGTACATTCGGTCTTACGGCCTTTGAGGCCTTAGCGGCAGGGTGTACCGTGATCACCTGCGCACCGACAGCGTATCACGCGGAACTCACGCGGAAGGCATCGCTACCCCTGCTCGAATCGCCCGGTCCCGAAACGATCGAGGCTACCTTCGATCACATGCACGAGATATGGAAACATCAGGAAACGTTGCGTCCCTTGCAGGAAACGACCCTCGCTGAGCTGATCGGCTCACTCGATCCGTCCGGCTGTGTCGGTGAGCCGTCCGGCGGGCCGCCACGCACTCCGGTCGTCATGCGTCTTCCCGCACGGAGTTTTCGTCCCGAACGGCACAGCGGGCTTCTGTATCTGGAACGCTTTCATCCACTGACCATAGAGTACAACGAAGAATATTTCGATGAAGCCTATGCGAAGCAGTACGGGCGCAGCTACCTCGACGATTTCGAGCACATCCGGACCATGGGTATGCAACGGCTGAAGCATATCGCGACGTTTCTCCGCGGATCAAAGCGTGGGGGAAAAAAGGGGCGTCTGCTCGACATCGGGTGCGCCTACGGCCCCTTCCTTTCCGCAGCGGCGTCGCAGGGCTATGACTGCGTGGGCACCGACGTATTCTCCCAGGCGGTCACCTATGTCAGGGATGAGCTCGGCATCCCGGCCTTTGTCGCGGATGCGACCGATCTTTCACGTGATCGTGCCGAGCAGCTTCACGACGGAGTGGATGTCGTCACTATGTGGTACGTGATCGAACACATCGATGACCTCGACAGACTGTTTACCGCGCTACGGAACCTGCTCGTTCCGGGTGGGGTCTTCGCGTTTTCGACACCGAACGGCAGAGGAATATCAGCGAGACGGAGTCTGAGATCCTTTCTCGCGGCGAGCCCTGAGGACCACCGGACGGTATGGACCCCGCAGTCTGCGCGACGATATCTCTCGGAGCAGGGCTTCGGTTCAGTCCGGATACGAGTCACCGGGCATCATCCTGAACGCATTGCACCGCGCATGTCGAAGAACAGACTCGGTTACCGCATTGTCCACCTCTACAGCCGGCTCAGAGGTCTCGGAGACACCTTTGAAGCCTATGCCCGGAGGGAAGGCCGGTGAGCAGTACACCAGCGCGGCGTATACTGATCTGCGGCGGTGGAGTCATGCAGGTTCCGGCAATTCGCATTGCCACCGAAGAAGGGTGGACCGTCGTCGTGGCCGACGGTAATCCGGCCTGTCCCGGTCGGCTGCATGCGCACGTCTTCGAGCATATCGATCTGAAGGACGAGCGGTCGTTGATCGACTGTGCGCGACGGAATCAGGTTCAGGCAGTGTTTACCGCGGGTACGGACTTCTCACTGACGGTGGCCCGCATAGCCGAAGCCTGCGGGCTTCCCGGAATCCCCGTCGATGCCGCATTGCACGCGACCGATAAGGCTCTGATGCGCCGGAGACTGCGCGATCGAGGCGTCTCGGTTCCTCCTTTTGCCGTATACCGGCATGGCGAGCGGATAGACGGTGCCACAGACGTTCCGCTTCCTGCAGTTGTAAAACCTGTTGCCAATATGGGCGCCCGTGGTGTGCGCAGGATCACCGCGTCCGAGGAGATAGCGGCGGCGCTCGCGCACGCCGAAGCGTACTCGCGCGACGGACGGGTGATCGTTGAGAGTTTTATTCCCGGGCGCGAGTACTCCATCGACTGTCTCGTGACCCCGACCGAAAAAATCGCGTGCGGCATCGCGGATCGGCACATCGCGATTCCGCCGTATTTCGTGGAAATCGGCCATACCATTCCGTCGGCGTTGCCCGCTGAGTTGCAGGCTCTGCTCACTGATGAGTTTTTCAGGGCGGTGGACGCCATAGGCATAGACTGCGGTGCGGCGAAAGGCGATATATTCCTGGTCCCGGACGATATGCGTCCGGACTGGCTTCCCGGAAGCGGCCCTTCGGTGGTCATCGGTGAAATCGCGGCACGGCTCAGCGGGGGGTACATGTCGGGATGGACCTATCCCTGTGCAAGCGGGATACAGCCGACGCGCGGAGCGATACGCATCGCTTCCGGAGCGACCCATGGTACCGGAGCACCGACGCTACGTCGGGTTGTCGCCGAGCGCGCAATCATGAGCATACCCGGCCTGTTAAACGGGGACATTGGAACCGGAGATATCCTCAGACTCCCGGGCGTTCGTGAGTGTTTTATCAGCCGGTCGTCGGGCGATGAGGTGTCTGTGCCGACAAATAACGTCGAGAAGTGCGGGAACCTTATAATTGAGGCAGATAACAGAGACGTTCTGCACGAACGCATCGGGTCCGTTCTCAGACAGATCGTCATTCCTCTGCAGCGCGCACACCCGAAGACATGGACCTTTCTCCTCGGACCCGATCTGCCCGACCGGACTGCGTTCTTCGCCGACCCCCGGTTCCACGGGCCATTGCACCCTCCGGTCAGTAGAGCAGCCGAACACGGCTTTGTGCGTGAGCTGTCCCGGACTCTTGTCCGGTCGGTGCTCGATCAGCATGCACAGGCCCAGACCTCGACAGGCGATGCGCTTGACGGCATGCGTTCCCGATTGCGCAACTCCCGGTACCACGAAACGCTGCGTGACGACGAGCAGGATCTGCACGCGTATACGCGCGGGGATGCGATTTCTGTCGTTCACGAGGACGCAGGAACAGGGACGATCGCTTTGCCGATGGATCTCACCGTCTGCATTCTTACGCTTGCGTGCGAACGGGGAGGCCTACAGGGATTGCGCTATGTGATCGATACTCTAAGCGAGGAAGAATCGTGCCACGCACTCACAGGATTTCTACGGCAATGTTACGCGTCTCATTGACTTCGCTTCTGCTGATGATTGCGGTGTTCGCGCTTTCGGCAGGCGATATTGCCCGCGTGTCGGTACAGGACATCGCGGAGCGGACCGGTGCGCGTCTGGAGTACGACCCCTTCCTTGGAATCGGATCGTTACATCGCGGAAATACGACGCTCGCGTTCGCAGTCGGGAGCGACATAGTGGTGCGCGATTATCGCGAGGAGCAGACGATATCTCCTCCGGTCAGGGATATCGGCCGGGTGTTTTTCCATGCCGACGACGCGGAAATGATCGAGGCCGTGTTGCTTCCTCAGCGGCGTGACTCGGACCAGCCGGTGATCGGGGCGATCTTTATCGATCCAGGTCACGGGGGACGCGACCCTGGTACGATCGGCCGTCACACCGTCGACGGTGAAGCGCTCGTGCTGCAGGAGAAGGACATCGTGCTCGACGTTTCGCTTCAGGTACGGGATCTACTCGAACAGAACCTCCCGGACGTGCCGGTCTATCTGAGCCGTGAGACTGACGTCTATCTGACCCTTGACGACAGGACGCGAATGGCGAACGACATTCCTCTTGGCGAAAATCAGTACATCATCTATATCTCCATACACGCGAACGCATCGCTGAACTCGCGTGCACGCGGGTTCGAAGCCTGGTTTCTACCTCCTGAACAGCGACGCGTCCTGATCGACCCCGAAGACCTCGACGCCGATCGAAGAAGCATACACGCAATTCTCAACTCCATGCGTGAGGAAGAGGTGTCGGTACACAGTGCAATGCTCGGGAACGAGCTTCTCGCAGCAATGGAAGGCGTTATCGGTGAGCAGTCTCCGAATCGTGGACTGAAACAGGAAAACTGGGCGGTGGTGAGGAACGCGCTCATGCCGAGCGTTCTGTTCGAACTCGGTTTCGTGACGAATGAACACGAAGCCCGCCTGCTCGCAGACCCTGCACACTTGCGCAACCTGTCCATCGGTCTTTATACTGGCATCCGCAACTTCATAGAGGTTTTCGAAACCGGACTGACGAGTGGTACATGAGTTCATTTCGCGCAGACAGCCGCGTCATAATCGGCGGGCTAGTTATTCTCTCTCTTATAATCAGCGTAACCGTCTATGCGGTCGCTCCACCGTCGCGTGTGGAGCGTGTGCTGCTGTTTCCCGGCTCTGTCGACAGTGAACTGGCCGGTGAGACGCGTCTTGTTCCCCGTCGGGACACCGTCGAAGGAGAGGTTTCGGCTTTTGTCGCCGAACTCGTAGCCGGACCGGGGCGTATAGACCGGAGTCGCGTCGTTCCCCGGGGCACGAGAGTGCAGTCGGTAATGGTGCGCGATCGACGCGTCTTCATTGACCTTTCACCAGCTCTTCTTGACGCGGTCGGAGCACGTATTGTCCTTTCGCTCCCGGAGATGCTCGAGACAATACGATACAATATCCGGTATAATTTCAGAGGCATGGACGAAGTGACGGTGACCATTGGAGGCGAAATTCTCAATGAAGAAGCCTACCGTGAGTGATTGTTGTGATATCTATGCAAGGGGACAGAAAGTAGTTTGACAAACGCGGACGCTCCCATATACTTTGAGGAGCGTATTCTGCGTACCATACCACGGAGGGATTAAGGAGCATCGAATGAAACGGATTTTCATTCTCATCGCCGGAATGCTTCTTCTGGGTAGTCTTGGATGGGGAGTTGAGTCGATACTTATCGACTTCAGCCAGCTCATCGCCGACTCAGGAGAATTCGAAGGACAACACGAGCGTACTCGCATCGACTTTAGCGAAGTGCCGATTCCTACGCTCGCACAGGCTGACAGGGACGGGCTTTCTTCGTCATTGTTTATCGAGAACTGGAACGTGACGCTCGCATCGAGCTCACGGCAGACCCAGAACGTCGTAAGCAGTTTTGCACGTCAGGCACAGGTCAGCGATAACGCCGATCAGTTTGCCGGACAGGCTGTTATGGGCATTCGGGTGCGTTTCCCTGCAAGCGCGTTCAACAGTTATGCGGAGGTTTCACCACCGTTCGAGATTCCGGCTTTCGACCCCGAGCGACGGTTTTATCCGGACGACCAGGGCGAGCCCGGCTTCGGTGTAATCGGAAATGTCGGACCTATCCGCCAGATTCGGCTGAACGCCTACGGACTGAACTTTCCTCACCGGATCAGCGTCCTGCTTCAGGATCAGGATAACCGCGTTCAGGAAATCATGATGGGTAATCTGGAGTTCGACGGGTGGAATACCCTCGTCTGGAACAATCCGAACTACCTGTCCGACGTCCGCGACCGGGAACTTCGTGTAACGCCGATGTACCCGCGGAACGAACCGCTGCGACGGATTGCAGGCTTCCGCATCTATCGCGACGGAGCCCAGATCGGCGGAGATTTCGTGACGTACCTCAAGGACGTAGTCGTTGTACACGACCTTGCAGTACTTCCACGCGACCGGGACATCGAACACGAAGACGTATGGCAGATTTTGACCGAGCGCGAAGAAGCCCGGCGTCAGAATGAACTGCAGCGACTTGGCCGTCAGCAGGCTCTCGAGTTCCTCGAGCGGCAGCTGATCCACCAGGACGAGGAATAGCCGGTGGTACGTCGGGGCGCAATCGTGCCCCGATACGCCGAATACGAGTAATCACACCCGGGCTGTGCGCCTTAGCGCACGGCTCGGGTTTTTTAATTTCTTTCAAGACATGATAGACTGCGTAACCCATGAAACTGCTCGCAATAGCCTTTGACATTGACGGAACACTCTACCCGAATCGCACGATGTATCTTCGCAGCATTCCATTCGGTCTGCGGAATATGCGTCTTATGAAGGTTTTCAGAAAGGTACGGAAAGAGCTGCGAACAATCAGACCGATTGAAGACTTCTACGCGACACAGGCCCGATCAGTGGCTGACGCGCTCGGAAAGCCTTACGAAGAGACGCGTTCGCACATCGACAAGGTAATCTATGGGGAGTGGGAACAGGTCCTCACCTCAGTACCTCTCTATAAAGGTGTGCGTGAGTTTATCGAGTCACTGAAGTCTGCCGGGATCCGTGTCGGCGTCATGAGCGACTTTCCGGTTCACAGGAAACTTGAAATACTCGGCTTGAGCGGGCTCTGGGATGCCGAGATTTCGGCCGAAGAGACCGGGTATCTGAAGCCGGCTGCCGAACCGTTTGAAGTGCTCTCAGATCGACTCGGCGTGACTCCGGAACAGACGCTGTACGTCGGTAACAGCTATCATTACGATATCCTCGGAGCAGGCCGGGCGGGCATGTACACAGCGCATCTGGAATCGCGGACGAAGCAGGCGGCAGAGCTCGTGCACACCGATCCACCGCACGTGCGCGGAGACAATATTGTGCCGAATATACAGTTCCGTGACTATCTGGCGCTTCAGGAGCTCGTAGAGCCCTATCTGTCGGTATAAATCATAAAAATACATTCTCTACTTAACAGAACCGCAAAACGCGTGATATAAACTCTTTAGGGGAACATGTTTACTGGGAGAGGGAATCATGCCAATCACCGCCGGGGACGTTATAGTCGTCGGGATCGTGTTGGTGGTACTGGCGGTATACCGTCAGCTAGACCGCAACAACCGGTCCCTGGAGAAAGTCAAACGTTTTGCAGATAAAGTTCAGGGTGACATAGATCATCTTGTTGCAGAGCGTGTTACTGCACTGCGTGACGTCGCCATCGAGGTCGACGTTAATCAGAAAGCATCACGGGAGATACTCAAACGCATTGGTCAGGCAGAGCAGGATCTGTCTAGTCGGGCGGACAAGGTCGAAGTGATCGCTGAACGCATACAAAAGTATGAGTCGGCTCTGCACGAGCTTGACGCACTGACGAACGCAGCACACGAAAACATCAAGCGCGTGCAGGATGAATCGGAGTACGTTGACGGTGTCGGAAAACGCATAAAGGCGTCGGCCAGATCGATTACCGAGCTTGAGAATCGACTCGCTGCTGCAGAAACACGCTTTGAAGAAGAAAACAGCAGGCGACTCGCGGAGACGCAACGCGAGATCATGAAGGATAGCGAAGCGAAGGTCGCCGCGTTGACCGAGCAGTCGATTGCCGCTGAAGCCCGCATGCAGACCGT
Source organism: Spirochaetaceae bacterium (assembly GCA_007694005.1). GTDB lineage: Bacteria > Spirochaetota > Spirochaetia > DSM-27196 > SKKC01 > SKKC01. The sequence continues at coordinate 13,640 of RECN01000095.1, read as the reverse complement.
TTCCGAGCAGGTTGAACACCGCTTCGAAGGCCTGGACGAACAGGCTCAGTCCATTGTTCAGCAGGCGGAACAGCGACTTTCGGGCCTTGAAGAATCCGGTCGGAATCTCGAGACCGCAGCGCTCGCGAAGCTCAAATCCTTTATCGAACAGCAGACCCGTGACGCGGCCTCATCGCTTAAAGAGTACCTTCAGGGACAGACACTTGAAATGCGAGCGGCACTTGAGCAGGAACTCGGCGACCGCAGTACTGAAATAGGGAAAGAGCTCGACGGCCACGTCAGCGTAATGGAAGAAGAACTTTCCGGCCGGATCGAAACGGTCAACGAACGTCTTGCGGGTATGGGTACGAGCATCGAGGAAACCGAAGCGGAGACCAACCGCCGGCTACGCGAACTGTTTCGCTCGACGACTGAGTCGGTCGGGCAGTGGAAGGCCCAGCTCACCGACTCAATCGAAAAACTCAAGGCAGATACGGCTTCCCGACTCGAGAATCTGTCGCAGGAACAGGCCCGTTTTGAGCGTGTTGAATCCGAACTGTCGGCATCTTTGAGCGACATCGGAGACCGTGTGTCTCGCAGTGACGAAGAGCAGAAAGCCCGGATTTCCGCGCTCGAGACGCAGTGGAAGCGCGCCTTCGCCAAAAAGGCTACCGAAGTCGAGCAGTCCATGTTTGATCGCTTCGACGAGGAGCTTTCGCAGATTACCGACACCCTTCAGGGCCGATTGGAGCGGGTTGAAGCGCTCGGGAGCGATATCGACAATCTCGAAGCGGCGTTACGCGAGACGATCCGACTGACCGGCGACCGTATGAACGATTCGCTGAATGCGCTCGGACAGGAGTTACACAGCAATCGACAGCAGGACCTCGAGACCGCGCGCGCAGAAATGGAGCGTATCCATGGTGAGCTATCGGAACTCGACCAGACCGTCTCACAACTCAAGTCTGCCGCGTACGATAATGTCAGCGAGAAGTTGAAGGTATTTGAGGACGATTTCTTTAAAGATCTTCGGGTCCGATCGGCGGACATGAACTCGCGCCTTGAGTCATGGAAAGCATCAATCGACGAAGAGCTCAGCCGCATGAGCGAAGACGCAGCCCAGTCGCGAAACGACCTGGAGCTGGAATACCGGAAGGATCTCGAGCGTTCGCTTGAGAATCATCGGAACAAAACGAATGCCGTTCTCAAGGAACAGCAGGATACCCTGCAGGGCAGCGTGCGGGATCTGTCGGTTCGCACGGACAGCATGAAGCAGGAACTCGAATCGTTCCGCAACGAGTATTCAAAACAGTTTGAAGAGAACCTCGAGAAACAGGGTGCGCGGTTCTCCGAACAGATGGGAGAAAAATTCGAGACGCTTCGCGGTCGGCTGCAGGAGCAGACCGAAGCCTTCGAAAAAGCCATCGGAGCGGCTGGTCGCGAAACGGAAACCCGACTGGAAGAGATCAGCAGTCGCATCGTTGAAAGTGACCAGAAGGTCAAGGCAATGGCCTCGCAACTTACGGAACTTCTGGGCAACACCGAGCGTGAAGTTACCGAGCGACTCGGACGGACACGATCTGCAGCGAACGAGACCATCACGGCCCTCGACGGCGCCCTCGCGTCGCGCTACGAAGAGCTTGGAAGTCGCGCAGAAGAACTCGATCAGCGCCTTGAGACGGTCGGAGAACGAATGGATTCCCGTTCACAGGCTACCATCGAGCGCTTTGAGGAACAGGCGGGGGTTTTCCGTGCGGATGTAGACAGGTATTCGCGGAAACTCGAGGACCTTGCTGAGCAGCAGCTCCGCGATCTTCGGACAATCACGAAAGAAACCGGAGAAGAGTTCGAAGACCAGCGAACGAGCCTTCTCGGGCGTGTGGAGAGTGAAGCCAGGGTGCTACAGTCGCAGCTCGATGAGATTTCGGAGGCCCAGAAGCAGTTCGTCGAACAGACACGGCTGTTCGATCGTGCCGATGAACTGAAAGAAGAGCTTGCGCAGAATCTCGGACGGCTTCAGTCGGATCTCGATTCTATCTATGAACGACGCGAGACTGTCGAGCGTCTCGACGCGGAAGTCTCGGCCGTCAGAAACATCGTGGAAGATGCACAGAATCGGCTGGCTTCCTTCATGCAGGAAAAGCGGCGCATCGATTCGATAGAAGAGGATTATGCACGCCTTCTGAATCTGTCCGACCAGGTGGAGAACAAGCTGACTCAGGTGACCGGTTCAAGCGACCTGCTTCAGGACCTCCAGGTTCGGTTGCGCAGTGTCGAGGACCTGCGAGAGAAGGTCGATGCCGGATTCCAGCGTCTCGAAAAGAAGCAGCAGGTAATCAAGGCGACGGCTGACGGGGTAGATAACAGCTTTAACCGGCTCGAGGACCTTGAGCGCCGTATCGTAGGTATGAGGGAAGACGTCGACGGTCTTCCGAAGAAACTCGCTGAGATTTCCTCCACGATCAGGGAGCTGTCGCAGAACAAGGCCGCAGCCGACGGGGCCGTGGAGCAGATGCGCGAGCTTACCGGCATGCTCACCGAAGTTGAAGGGCGTATGCAGGAGCTTCAGAAAGCACGCGAATGGCTTGCACGAACCGAAACCAGACTCGAAGAGATCGGAAGAGAAGCAAAGGATCAGGTCAAGCTGCTCGGAGATATCATGAAACGAGACAGCAAGGCCGGAGGCAAGGAAGGCGGTGCTCCCCCGGCGAGTGTTCGCGATACGGTGGCAAAACTCGCCCACCAGGGGTGGCAACCGGACGAAATCGCGCGCGCAACCCGACTGAGCCTCGGTGAGGTCGAACTGATACTCGAGATGCCAAAGCGTTAAGACCCTTCGGCCGAGTCTGTTAATTCGGTGTAATGTTGCACAGCTTGCCCAGGTAAGCTGTGCGTGTACACTTTCTGGCGTGCAGGAACGTCAGGAGGTTCACCATGAAACGAAGTTTTTTGATAGCGACAGTCATACTGCTCGCCGGCTTTAGTCTGTCCGGCCTTGATCTGGATCTCTCTGTTCGCGGAGAGACCGGCATCACGTCGGTGCTCTGGCATACCATACGTTTTGGGACACCGGGCACGGGAAACGATCTCTTCGACTACCGCAGTCAGGGCGGACAGGAAGTGCTCTTTCCTTTCTTCAGATTTTCCACCGAGCTAACGGTATCCGGCCGCCATGAGGTTGAACTCGTCTATCAGCCGCTCACCTTTGAAACAAAGTCACGCATTCCCGAAAACGAGACCATAACGATCGATGGTGTTGCCTTCGAAGGCAGCGGCAGCGGTGGGGCCGGAGACGGCCGACCGCTTGATCTGGTTTATGGTTTTGACTTCTGGCGTGGAACCTACCGCTACCGCTTCGTCGACACAGATCGGGGAAATATTTCCTTCGGCGGAGGCCTGCAGCTTCGAAACGCCCGCATTTCGTTTGAAACGACGGATGGGGAGTTACGGGTAGTCTCGCAGGATCTCGGGCCCGTTCCTGTTCTGAGCCTTGCCGGAAGACGGGAGATCGGGGTCGATGGTTTTTTTCTGGAGGGCAGTCTGGAGGGCTTTTACGCGCCGATCCGCTATCTCAATTTGCGTGACGTCGATGTCATCGGCTGGCTGTATGACGCGGCGTTCCGCGCGGGTTTCGCAACTGGCGAAACGTCCGAAGCGTTTATAGGCCTTCGGGCGCTCGGTGGTGGTGCAGACGGAACGGGGCGCGCACCGGATGTCTGGACCGTTACGCAGACTGAGCCTCGATACACCTGGAACAATCTGAATCTGCTCGCACTGACTATAGGGGCACGGCTGCGATAGAGGCACGGCTGCGATAGCAACCGTGTCCGCACGAATACAGCTCCCGATCAGTCCCGACGCAGCTTCTTGTATTTGACCCGGTGAGGCTGCGAAGCCTCGTCGCCGAGGCGTCGGACGCGATCGGCCTCGTACTCGCTGTAGTTACCTTCGAACCAGGTAACACGACTCTCACCCTCGAAGGCGAGAATGTGCGTGCATATGCGGTCGAGGAACCAGCGATCGTGCGAGGTGACCATAACGCAGCCGGGGAAGGCGAGGAGGGCATCCTCGAGCGCCCTGAGGGTGTCTACGTCGAGGTCGTTGGTCGGTTCGTCCAGAAGAATGACGTTTCCTCCACTTTTCAGGAGTTTTGCGAGCTGCAGTCTGTTGCGTTCACCCCCGGAGAGAACAGAAACGGATTTCTGCTGGTCGGCCCCGGCAAGGTTGAACCAGGAGAGGTAGGCGCGCGAGTTAACTTCGGCGCGGCCAAGATGCAGTATGTCGGAACCGCCGCTTACTTCCTGCCAGACCGTGTTCGTACTGTTGAGGTCTTCACGGGACTGGTCGACGTAGGAGAGTTCAACGGTGCTTCCGAGCTTGAGCTCACCAGAGTCGGGTTGTTCCTGACCGACGATCATGCGAAACAGGGTTGTTTTTCCTGCACCGTTTGGTCCGACGATGCCGACGATACCGGCTCGCGGAACCGAAAAGCTTATGTCTTCCATGAGCAGATTTTCGCCGAAACCCTTGGTGAGGTTCTTCGCTTCGATGACGAGATCGCCGAGACGCTGCCCGCGTGGAATAACGATTTCGGCTGTTTTCAGCTGTTCGCGCTCGTCCCTGTTTGCCAGCTCCTCGTAGGAGTTGAGGCGGGCTTTACCTTTGGATTGACGACCGCGCGGCGACATGTTGATCCACTCGAGTTCGCGCTCGAGGGTCTTCTGCCGGGCACTTTCGCGTTTTTCTTCTTCCGCCAGGCGTTTCCGTTTCTGATCCAGCCACGAGGAGTAGTTTCCCTTCCATGGAATACCCTCACCGCGGTCGAGCTCGAGTATCCATTCGGATACCTCGTCGAGAAAGTAACGGTCGTGTGTTACCGAAACGACGGTTCCGGGATAGTCGCGAAGATGGCGCTGCAACCAGGCGACGGACTCGGCGTCGAGATGGTTGGTCGGCTCGTCGAGCAGCAGAAGGTCCGGCTGTTCGAGCAGAATGCGACAGAGTGCGACCCGGCGACGCTCGCCACCGGAAAGGGTCGTTACACCGGCGTCCCCCGGCGGGACCCGCAAGGCATCCATTGCTATTTCGACGGTACGGTCGAGATCCCATGCGTTGGTCGCGTCGATTCGGTCCTGAAGCTCAGCCTGCTCGTTCAGGAGCTTTGTCATTCCGTCGTCGTCGGTGACCGTGGCAAAACTTTCGCTGATTTCATCGAACCGGGTCAGAAGATCACGGATATCCTTGAGCCCGAGCTCGACGTTCTCCTTTACGTTCAACGAGGGGTCGAGTTCGGGTTCCTGGGCAAGGTATCCGATCTTTGTACCCTTTGCCGGCCATGCTTCACCAATGAAGTCCTCGTCGACACCGGCCATGATACGCAGGAGCGTACTCTTTCCCGATCCGTTGGGGCCTACCACACCGATTTTCGCACCGGGAAAGAACGATAACCAGATCCCTTTCAGGATCTCGGTCTTGGGGGGGATGATCTTGCGCAGATCCTTCATCACATATATGTACTGAACGCCACTCATAGTCAGGGTATCATAGTCGGAACGGAGGTGCTGCTCAACGCCGGGTACTCGACCTGTATACCGATGATCGGGTATTTTTTTGGCATGGCCGTACAGAACTTGTGGAAAGGTATCCTTGTCCGATTCGAGCGCAGTCGCGCGCGACTTGCCGAACTCTCCATTCTGTCTCTGTTCTACATCGGGCTCGCATTAGGTATTGTCTGGGCGGTGACGGTCCTCGCTGCAGTCCTGCTCACGCTGCTCTCAATCTGGAGCCTGACCTTCACCGGAGGGATCATCGGATACCTGCTGCTGAACCTTGAGCAGACCGTGCTCGGTGGTATTGCGGCCGCATCCATGCTGGCGTGGAATCACCGGCGTTCGCGAAAGCGGATCGGATTTCGGTAAACGCAGCACTGTTTGTTGACTATATAAAATATCCTATATATACTCTGGAAAAATCATATATAGGAGTTCAATCATGAAGATTTCCAAGGCAATGAAGCCCTATTTCTTCGGGGCCGCTGCCGGTCTGCTGCTTACCGCGAGCGTTGCTATTGAAGGTCAGTTCTTCGGCACATCCACGACCTTTCCCCGTTTCGCAACGCTGGTTCTTGACACCATAGGCGTAGATCTCAGTTCGACTGCATTCTATCAGGCCAGGGAAGGCAGTCTGACCGGAGCAGCTTTTCCGAACTGGCAACTTCTGTTTGTCATCGGTATCGGTCTCGGAGCCTTCGTTTCGGCGAAGCTGTCGGGAACCTTCAAGCGTGAGGATCTCCCACCCATGTGGGTTGAACGCTTCGGAACGAGTGTGCAGAAGCGTATCTGGTGGTCTCTGCTTGGTGGTACTCTCGCGATCGTTGGTGCACGAATGGCAGGCGGCTGTCCGAGCGGGCACGGAATCAGCGGGTTGAGCCAGCTGGGTCTCAGCAGCTTTATCGCTCTGAGCATGTTTTTTGCGGGTGGTATTCTCACTTCCCGAATACTCTATAAGGGAGGTCAGGCATGACCCTTGTTATCGGATTAATTACTGGTGTTCTGTTCGGTGTGTTTCTTCAGCAGGCTGAAGTGCTTCGTTTTGAAAAGCAGGTCGGTGCAATGCGGCTGCGTGACATGACCATTGTGAAGTTCATGCTTACGACAATTGTTGTCGGTTCGGTGGGGGTCTATTTTCTCAGCGATATCGGGATCGCTGAGTTCTCGCCTCGTGGCTTGAGCCTTGGCTCACAGATCATAGGCGGGCTTCTTTTCGGGGCCGGCTGGGCGATCATAGGCTATTGTCCGGGAACAAGTATCGGCAGTCTTGCCGAAGGGCGAGGCCACACGATATGGCCCATCCTTGGTATGCTTCTCGGAAGTATCGTGTTTGTATTCCTCTATCCCTTTGTAGTGAACGTGATCAACCCGATTGGTAACTTCGGATCGATCTCGCTGCATGGGCTGTTGGGCATTAATCACTGGTTTGTGATTGCAGTTCTTGCGATTGGCTCGATTTTTCTCTTTCGAGCTTTCGAGCGCAGAGGCCTGTAACGTTTCACGGGTACACAGGCTCGGCATCATAACCGAGTCTGTGTAACTCACTGAGAAGTCCGTCCGAACCATACAGATGAAGTGCACCTACGGCGATGACGACGGTTGGTGTTTCGGTCTCATGGATCGCGTCTTCTATGAGCGGAAGCCACTGAAGGTGTCGGTTAACGATGACAGCGTTGTAAAGCTCCTCGTGTTCGCGCATGTCGTCGAGCAGGGCCTCGAAATAATCGATATCGTTTGAACGCCAGGCCTGCAGTATAGCTTCGATCTCCGCTTCGACATTACGAATATCGTCCATACTCTGTTCGAGTAACTGTATCTGCGCGTCCTCGGACAACGACGCGAGAAACTGAAGCTGTTCCTCCGCTGTTTCGAGGCCCCGAACCGGTATGCGGCGGCGGGCGGCTGCGAGATGTAACTGTGCTTCGTTTCCGGCATCGGGATCGAGCCCGGCTTCAAGCATCGCGAAACTCGTGAGCAACTGAGCGACGTACCAGGGGCGAAACGGTGCGATCTGCCGGGGCAGCAGACCGAGCTCGAGCGCAGATTTCTGCACCCGGCTCCACAGGTCTTCGGTCAGGAGATCGCTGAGCTGCTGCCCGGCGGGTAAGAAGGCGTGTTCGAGCAGAAAGGACTGCAGCTCGCCGGGGTCCAGGTTTTCGGGATCGACCTCGAAATACAGCACATCGCCGGATTCGACGATGCTACGCAGATGACCCGGAAGCCGTGCTTCCTCGGGTGGCATGAGGTGTACGGTACCGATGAGATACAGCGACTGAGACGCGCTTGAAATCCGCCAGACGGGCGGAGTTACATCCGCCCCGGCAAAGACGGGAAGCAGCAGAAACAGGACAAGACATACGGGTAGAACAGTTGCTATCCGTGTTCTGGCTCGATCTGGTCGCGTTCTCATCCGTTTCATAAGGCTTCCATTTCGTGTAAAGGGTTCAGTTGACCCTGTTCCCGTGCAGGCCTGTCAGCGCTGTACGCGCGCGTTTCCGTTCCAGATCGCCCAGACCTGGTCTTCGTCTGCGGGCTGTGCGTAGTCTGTCAGGAAGGTCGTCGCCAGGGCGCCACTCGCCCAGCCGAAGTGCAGCCATTTCTCCGGATCCCAGGCCTTCAGTATTCCGTACAGGAGACCACCGACGAAACCGTCACCGCCTCCTATGCGGTCGAGTACATGGATTTCGCGCGGCTCGGCGAGGTGCCAGTCGTCTCCAACCGAGAGGACGGCTCCCCAGAGATGACTGTTGGTGTGGATCACTTCGCGAAGAGTGGTCGCGTAGACCTTCGCGTGTGGGAAACGTTCCTTGACCGTCCCGATCAGCCCTTTAAAGGCATCGAGTGTTTCGGCCAGACCCGTTCCGCCTGCGGGCGGACCCTCGACACCGAGCGCAAGCTGAAAGTCTTCCTCGTTTCCGACCAGGATGTCGCTGACTGAGGCGATTTCGGTGAACACCGCGCGTAACTCATCATCCCTGTCCTTCCAGAAACTCGCCCGGTAGTTAAGATCAAAAGAGATGAGAGAGCCGTGTTGTTGGGCAACTCTCGCGAGTTCCAGACAGAACTTCGCCGTATCCGGTGAAAGCGCGGCGATGAGCCCGGAAATGTGTACGATGCGTACACCTTCCTGCCCGAATATGCGCTGAAGGTCGAAGTTGTCGACTGAAAGCGTTCTGCCGACTTCTCCGGCCCTGTCGTTATGAACGCGGGGGCCACGCGAACCGTATCCGCTATCGGCAATATTGAACTGATGTCTGTAGCCCCAGGGGTCTCCCTGTTCAACCTCGTTGGCCTCAACGTCCACGCCGCGTGCAGCGAGGTCGCTTCGAATGAACTGTGCGATGGGGCTGCCTTTTACGAGACTGGTGAGTACCTTTGTCTTGAGTCCGAGATAACTGGATATGCTGAGGACGTTACTTTCAGCGCTCGTTGCCTGCATGCGGTACAGCGCTTCGGACTGAACCGGCTGTCCGGACTGTGGAGTAATACGAACACCCATACTCGTCGCTGTCAGTAGATCCCACTGTGCATTCTGCTTTAACTGCATAATTTTCGCTCCTGTTACAAGCCATAATACACGACACTGTTTCGGGGTTCATCCCTTTGCAGCGGTTTTTGTCCCGTCTGTTGGACCCGAAGAGGGCGAACTACTCACGCTCCTCGCGCAAGGCTTTGAGAATGCGTACACGGTGAAAGATGTGCTCGGCCTCTTCACGTGGAGCGATGCGCAGGACATCCCGTCGAATCTCGTCGATTTCCTGTCTGATCTGCTGAGCGCGGTCGAGCGTGTGAAGCAGCGTGCGTTCCCGGTAATGGAATCGGAACAGATAGATCACCCGAAGTATCGCCTGAATGTGCGCAGCGACGGTCTGACCCTTGAGCTCGAAAGGCGACACGATGTCGTGATCCAGCGGAAATACCGCTTCGCCCCGGGTATAATATTCGATGTTCCTCGCGGTCCATTGCTCATCTGCCGGAATAACCCGGATCAGGGCCGGATTTCTCGTAAGGGGGGCAAGGGTGTTCTGCACCTGAATCGCCGCGTCGAGTGCGATCGCGAGCTGATGTGCCGCTTCGGACTCGGGTTCGGTAGCCTCGCGTCGCGCGTGAAGAACGTCGATCAGGCTCGCGTGTGACACAGATCCAGTCTTCGTCCGCAGGCTCTGCAACCTGGACGATGCGAGCTCGAGTCGGGCGATTTCGGAATCGAATGCCCGGGCGGGAAACAGTCGGGTCACACCTGGCCCTGTAAGCTCGACGCTTCCGGTGAGAAACTCCCGGTAGGTTGCGAGAAAGCGGTTCAGAAACAGCGGGATGAAGCGCAGCGGATCGAGGATGGCGCTTTCCGGGTTCTGCTCGTCGAGCAGGCGGTACAGCGGCGTGTAATCCGGGTTGCCGTCTTCGCGGCGCTTGACGAGGCTCTGTACCCTGGCGATCTGCTGATACTCCTTTCCAAGCCGGGCAGCACGTTCCTCCCGGCCTTTGAGAAACTGATCGATCTGCTCCTGAACGTCCTCGCTGCATATGAAGTGATCATCCATAATAAGCCTGCCGGGAGCTGGAACCGTCAGGTCGTCAAGCGTTACCTGGGTTCTCGAACGGACCGTGTGCAGCGCAGAAAGGATGCCGTAGATGCACAGCTGGTTCGTGTGTCGGGATATGAGCTCTTCGGTCAACCTGACAGGGTCTTCGATGTCCTGCCGTTTGCTCTGTGTCGCGTCGGCTACCCCGCGGATCGCAGACAAAAGGGCCTCTACGGTTATATCGCTCGCGTGAATCACGAGTAACAGGTCCTCTACCGGCTTCAGGTCGCCGTACAGTTTCTGAGGCAAATCCAGATGTTTCCCGGGATCGACGCTCTCGATTTCGTTGAGCAGCAGTGCAAACACGCTCAATACGTTGTATTCCAGCTTTTCCAGGTACTTCCAGCCGTTCATGCTGCTGCCTGCGAGGACGTACTGCAGCTCACCGGCGAGCGCTTGTATGCGGCTGATCCAGTGGATCGCCGTCTCCGGATCAAGATCAACACGAGGGGGGAAGAATCGAATGCGGAGCGCCGGATTTGATGCTCCTTTCCTCAGGATGGAACCAAGTTCTCTGAACACAAACCGGAAGAAACCGGCACGTGACGCGGGGCGGACCAGCGGTACAACGACGTAGGGCTGTTCCGTCTTCGGCCGGTTTTTTGTGACCTCGTTTACGACCTCGGGAAGCGACGCATCCCTCGCAGGTGGCTGATTGTGCGCGAAGTACTTCGAATGGTGCTGTGACACCGGCCCGGCGTCTGTCGTCTGCCTGCCGCTAACTGCCGCTGCTCCGCCTCCATCGATGCGCCGAATGCGTGCAATCTTGACGTCCGTGCTGAGATCACTCAGATAGATTTCCTGAACCGCCGCCTGAAGCTCAACCGGACGCGGTTTACGCAACAGCGAGACAAGAACTATCTGTTCATCAGTATCAGTTTTATTCCGTTGAAACAGACCCACTTCAATTAGTATATCGGCGTAACGCCGGACTCAACAGCAGGTCGTCAGAAAAAAACGACCTTCAGCATATCTTCAGACAGCGAATTCCATTCAGTGCGGCGAATTTTTCGAGCACAGAAGCCACGTGACCGACACCGATCGCGCAATGGTGGCTCGGGCCTGCCTGGGACCAGCGGTTTATGAACTCCTTTGGAGGCAGGGAGAAGCGATATCTGCTGTTCGTGTTTCCGATATCAAGGACCGGACCGGGCACACAATCTCCCTCCGCGCAGAGCAGAAATACTCCGTCGCGGTCCTGACCGACCGACAGCAGGGTGACCGGGCCGCGTTTCACCGACATCTGTATGGACAGCCCCTTGCCGGGCTTTCCGTGGTATACCGGCAGGGGCACAAGACCGACCTCGCCGTCGGCGATTGCGAAGTGAGCAGGCCCGTCGTGACCGAGCATAATGATGCCATCGTTAAAGTCCATGGCGTAGAACTCGCTGAACGAGCCGCCTGCGCCGATAGCGTCGAGGATCTTCATGGCCTGAGCGTTCTTGATCTCGCACTCACCTGCCACCGGGACGTGATTTCCCGTCAGGAGTGTGTTTCCGGCGATAACCGAGGTCACGATATCTTCGTGTTCGGTACCGGGCTGACCTTCGTAGTAGTAGGCAAGGGCGCCGAGGTCGTGCCTGGAGACAAGCTCATCGAGCGCAACAGATGTCCGGGCCGCACGCTCGAGCTCCTCTGCCTCGCACTCGGCAGACACCGCGAAGGTTTCGTGGAACTCCGCGATCTTTTCCCTGACCTGGTCCGGGCTGACCGATGACCGGAGCGAAGCAAGCTCATCAATCTCTATCAGATCGATGTGTGTACCGAACACGCTCGACTGAGCGGTCATGTCCGTGTATACATCGAGCATTCCGGCGTAGTAGTGACCCATGACGCCCAGTCTCGAGGTCTGCATTGTGCGTCTGATATGGGCCGCCCGAACCCAGTCACCGACTTCCTTCCACGTGTCTTCGTCCTGAAAGTGACCCGTAACCAGATGAAAGTCGATTTCGGCTCGTCCGAGCACGGAGGCAATCTCGGGCACACAGCAGGCCTGGCAGTGAGCAAGCCACTCGCCGGTCATTGCCCCGCGGTCGCCCATGCTGTTGAAGTGTTCGTAATCGATCGCCGCGACCGGCTGAATGTTCAGCACGATAACCGGCACACCGGCGCGCTGCACGACCGGCAGCACCGTCGACGAGAGGGCGTAGGTGGAAATAAACAGAAATATCGCCTCAACCTGCGAGCAGCGAAACTCTTCACCAGCGGTATGGGCCCGCTCAGGGCTGTCGATAAGGCCGAGATTAACGACCTCCGCGCCCGATTCACTGAGCCTGTTTTCTACGGTCGTCAGATATCCGGCCAATCGGTCCTTCAGACCAGCGAACTGTGGCCAGTATGTATCCAGACCTATTCCGTAAAGTCCGACCCGCACCGATGTCTTTGCGTTTTTCATTCCTGTTTCCTGCACATAAGAGGATATTGTGGTGACATGGTAGGGCGCTTCGTCAACCTCAGGAATGGACAAAAGACCAAGAGAGATATATTTTTGTTGATGTAGTTGTATGTCTTTACCGTTTCAGGAATACCGAAAATACCTCACAGCCGATGCGCGAGCGGAAGACTGGCAGATCTATTGCGTTGATGCCGGGTGCACGGTCGTCGAACCGGGTTCGAAGTATCCGCCGAACCTTGGCACGCATCCTCCCGCCTACCGGGCGAACCTGAGGGTGGGGCGCGTAATCAACGAGTATCAGTTCGTGTACATTACGCGTGGCGAAGGCACCTTCCGGAGCGATCGCTCGGGGCCTGCGAGACGCGTCAAGGCAGGCACCGTATTCCTGCTCTTTCCGGGCGTGCGGCATGCCTATGCCCCAGATGTCGAGACAGGCTGGGATGAGTACTGGGTTGGTTTTCAGGGCAACTACGTCGATCAGCTCAGAACAGCGGGAATACTTGTTCCCGAAGAACCCGTGTACGAGATCGGCTGGCACGCGTCGCTTGAGGAGCGCTTCTCGAAGATATTCGAGATCGCAGAAGCGGAACTCCCGGGTTTTCAGCTCGAGCTCGGTGCGGAAATTGTACAGCTGCTGACTCAGCTCCACGTCATACAGAAACGTCAGAAGACAATGGACGGATCAGACGAGCTCGTCCAGCGGGCGCGCCTCGTTATGCAGCAGAACGTTATGCGCACCATGGAGATCGACACCATGCTGAGCGACCTCGGTGTCAGCTACTCGACGCTGCTATCCATGTTCAAGGAATACACCGGGCTGTCTCCGTATCAGTACTTCCTGCAGCTCAAGGTGCACATGGCGAGAGATCTCCTGCAAGACTCCTCGCTTTCGGTAAAGGACGTCGCGCACCGCCTCGCCTTTGACAATCAGTACTATTTTTCGAGGCTCTTCAAACGCAAAACCGGGATGTCGCCGAGTGCGTGGCAGAAGGCCGCAAGCCAGACGGATACGGATACGACGACACAAGAAGAGTAAAAAGGAGATCTATCGGACATGAAAAGACGAGCATTTGCAATGCAGCTCAAACCGGGGGTCAGAGACGAGTACCGGAAACGCCACGACGAGATCTGGCC